>CAYGTU010000339.1:0-1503 GCA_964352945.1 uncultured Bacteriovoracaceae bacterium | reverse complement strand
CTCTTAAATAATCTAAAAATCTTGTTTTTACCCTCAAGCTACTGTCAGGTAAAACAGAATGGAGCCAAACACCTTCAATTCCAGCCCCTTTTCCGAGATAGAAAAAGTGATTTTTTCCAGCTGATCTAACCTGAAAACTGATAAAAGAGGAGGTTTCATAGATTTTTTGAACTTGGTTCTTTGGAGTCAGTTCACGATTAATATTATTAATGCTATCTTTTAAGTGTGGATATTGAAAAATCATCAGATTTAAACCTATTAAAATCAAACTCAAATACGCTTCTTACGCTTGAGTGGGATCAATTAATATCAAAGCTAAAAAATGCGTCTTATTTTTTAGAAAATAAAACAAAATTTGAATCTATTCTATCATACAGAACTGAAGATGAGATTAAAATTGAATTTGAGCAAATTGATTATTTTATTGAATTACTCTTAGATCGCGATCCCAACACCTTGTACGAATACCGTTCTTTGTTTTATCCAGAAGTAGATTTCTTTGAATTGATTGATTTTATTTCAAAAGGTGGAATTTTAAATATTAAGGATATAAATGCTCTATTAAATTTAATTGGCCTGTACTTTGATTTTGTCCGTAAAGAGTTTATCGATGCTCACGATGGAATTGTTGATTATAAAAAACTCAGAACCGATTTTATTTTTTCCCGCAAAATTATTAGTGAAGATGGCGAAATTATTTTTAAAAATCATCCCGAGTTAAATAGAATCAATAATCAATTATTGGATATAGATAAAGTAGTAAGAGAAAAAGTCACTGAGATTCAAAGTCGAGGAGACTTCATTAACGATATTCAGATAAAAGGTATAGATTTATATTTTGAAAAATTTGTTATACCTATAAAAGCGGATCACTACTCTCAAAAACATGGAAGGATTATTACCCATTCAGATTCTAGGGCCACTGTTTATGTTGAACCACATGATATTGCTCATTTGAATATTAAAAGAGAAGAATTAATTCTCAAATATAATGAAATTCTTTTTAAAATTAATAAAGAAATATGCGACAAACTCTGTCATCACGTTTCTCTCCTTAGATATTTCACACAATTTATCGTCGAGTATGATTTTTATTTAGCTAAAGCTGATTTTTGTCTTAAACTTAAGCTCTCAAGGCCTACAATTGTTTCAACCAATACAATTAAATTTGATGGATTATTTCACCCTTTAATTGAGAATTCTATTGCAAACTCGATGAATGTTTCAGGTAATATGAATTTATCTATCACTGGACCTAACACTGGCGGGAAAACCGTTTTACTAAAATCCATAATCTTATCGCATATGCTTATGCAGGCTGGACTATTTATTCCAGCCAGAAGTGGTGAACTTAAAAACTATAAAAATATTTATTATTTTGGAGAAGACACACAAAATATTCATTTTGGACTAAGTTCATTTTCAGCAGAAGTGAGTAATTATTTATCTATTTTAAATAAGTCCGACAAAGATTCCCTTGTTTTAATAGATGAAATGTTTAAT
>CAYGTU010000338.1:0-1529 GCA_964352945.1 uncultured Bacteriovoracaceae bacterium | reverse complement strand
GAAAATTGCTAAACAACTGAATAAATTAATATGTTAGAATTAAATAATTTATCTCATTCTATAAATGGCAAAATAATTCTCAAAGAAATGAATCTCCTAGTTAATAAGAATACAATTGTTTTATTTAAGGGTGATAATGGAATAGGTAAGACAACATTATTAAAATGCATAGTTGGTCTCTATAAAGCCCATTCTGGAAGTGTTATTCTAAATTCGAAAGAAAATCCTGCTTTAAATTGCTTTGGGTATATGCCAAGTAGTGCACAATCTTTTTTCGACAACTTAACTGGAAGGGAGAATATTGATATTTTCTTAGGCTTAAATAAAATAACTAAACCTGAACGAGATAAGTTTTTATCATTTTGGGAGAACGAAAATATTTTCCAATCAAGCTTGAATACAAAGTTAATTAATTGCTCAGACGGTATGAGGCAAAAGTTAAATTTTATCAGATCCTTGATTGGAAATAGAGATTTTTTAATTTTGGATGAACCATTTAAATCTCTAGATACAAAGACAGAAGAATTTATTTGTAAAATGCTAAATGATATAAAAAAAGAAAAAGTGATATTAATTTCTAGCCATAAAACTTTACATAATCTGAATATTGATAAAGTTGTCGAGTTGTAATGTTAATTAGAATAATACTTTTGCTATTTAAAATCGATTTCGAAAGTTTCTATAACAAAAAGATAGTTTTAATAGCTCATGTCTTTTCTACATTTTTTAGTCTCTTGATTTATTACTATACCTCGAAAGCTTTCTCAGGCAGCCTAACCAATTCCCTAGAAAATTACAAAATGAATTATTTTTCCTATATAGTTTATGGAGAATTATCCTTTATGCTTTTAGGTGGTTTTGTTAGTTTTTCGATACAGAGATTGAAAATGCTACAAATTAAAGGAGTCTTAGAGCAAATAGAGTTTACAAAAACTCCACTTGAAACTTTTATTGTTCAGTCCTCCCTAATGAGTATTCCTCGAGAATTTTTAATATTTTCAGTATATATATTAATTGCAATTTTTTGTTTTGATTTTAATGTTACTTTGATATCTTTTTCAGCATTATTATACTTCCAGACTTTAGCTTTACCACTTTTTTTAGGAATTATTTTACTCTCAATAGCTTTTTTGATTCGCTTTGGAAGAGGTAGTAGTGTTTCAAGTTACTTTTTTACTTTTGGAAGTTTTTTAGGGGGAGCATATTTTCCTATTGATGTTTTTCCTGAAGTGCTTAATAAATATACACTTTATTTAAATCCATTAAGTGCTTTGATTTTAGGAGTAAGAGACACTGTCTTAACTCAGAAATTTGATTTTTTCTCGACTAATTCATTAATAATCATAACTTGGAGTTTGATAATGTTTTGTCTTTCGATTTTATTTTTAAGGGTATTTCAAAAATCAATTAAAGCAAAATCGATATTAGTTTTTTATGGAAGATAAATTGAATAATAGGATAATTTTGTGGATATAAACAAGCAAGACTCTTTTAAATTATATGGAAAGTGTCAGAATGAAGATTTATAT
>CAYGTU010000337.1:0-1567 GCA_964352945.1 uncultured Bacteriovoracaceae bacterium | reverse complement strand
CGGTTCCCCCTAAAGGTTTCCCCCAATTTAATTCTTGAAATGCACTCGACTTCGTTACTTCGGCTTCCATCAAATGAAAACAATTTTTAAAGGAGCAGAAAATGGATTTAAACGAAATTAACACAAAACTAGAATCAATTGCATACAACAAATCTTTACCTTTTTGTTACTGTTGCTACAAAGAAGCACCAACCGGAATATGCAAATCCTGTCATAGCGACGACCTTATGAAATTACTTCCAGATTCGGGATGCGAATACGGAGTCGATTGGATAGTCAAAGAGCTAATTGAAGAAAATCTTGATTTTGTCGATTCAGAAGAAATTTTTGAACAAATGATTGAAGATTGCTACGAAGAAACAACCCAAGTGGGATTTATGAAACTATCAACAGTTCAAGTAATGAAAGATCAAGGCCCAATTTGCTGGGATATAGCTAAGGGCGAATATATAGATGGCCTAGTAGAAGATGAACAGTTAATTACATTTGACAATGGTTCTTCATATTACTGGATTCACGATATTGAAAACTTCATCGAAGAAAATGAACTAGATGAAGTTGCCTAGCTTCATCTAGCTTTTCAAATGGTGTGCGTGATGCACAATTAGAATAATTATCATTACACTTCTAGGTTTACGTGTGTTATCTGTATAGCGTTAAAATATAGGAGTAATTATGGCCAAGAAAATTTTTATAAGTTTTGCAATCGAAGATAAGTGGGCGAAAGAGCGTATGGTAGGACAAGCTAAAAATAACAATACGCCTTTTGAATTTTTAGATAAATCTATTTTAACTCCATTCGACAGTAAGTGGAAAACTCAGTGTCGAGAAAAAATAAAAGCATGTGATGGTGTTGTTGCAATGATTAGTAAGAATACTAAAAATGCAGATGGACAACTATGGGAAATAAAATGTGCCAAAGAAGAAGGTATACCTATTATTGGGATATACTGCACACAAGATGATAGACCCGCAACTTTACCAACAGAATTAAGTGGAGTTTCTGTAAAAAGTTGGACTTGGCCGAACATTAGTAGTTTTATTGATACACTATGATCCGAGATTTTTAAAATGTCTGAAGAATTAGAAAAAGCAATTTGGAACATTGAGAAAGTAGAGAAAAGTTACAAAGAGAACTTTGATCTCCAAGTACATATTTTAGAGCAATATAAACTTTACGTTGAAATGGCTGATAGGGTTAGCGAGCGAAGAGATAAATCAAATAACTTCTTCTTAGCTTTAAATGGTTTGCTACTTACAAGCTCCCTTCCATTAATAAGTAAATTTCTTGAAAAATTAGAGAAGTGGCATTTAATAATTCCAATGCTTGTTATTTATCTAATTCTCTTTTTTTGGTACAGAATGATTGACTCTTATAAAAAACTAAATGGTGCAAAATTTCAAATAATTGGTGAATTAGAAGAGAAGTTACCAATAAGAATGTATGGAGAAGCTGAGTGGAAAACTTTACTGAAAGAAGGAAAAGATAAATCAGTATATTGGACACTACAACATTTGGAACTTAAGACTCCTATTATATTTGGATTGGGGGAGCTTGGGGTTGGTG
>CAYGTU010000336.1:934-1568 GCA_964352945.1 uncultured Bacteriovoracaceae bacterium | reverse complement strand
AGAATATATTTAGGTTACAATTTAATAACTCCCTTTCAAGAGACAAATGATACTGAAAACTTTTTGGTTCATCCTATTTTAAAAGATGAAGTGTTTTTAAAATCCAGACTAACTCTTGCCATAGAAGGTGAAACAGGGACAGGAAAAAGTCACTTAGCTAAACTCGTTCATGAAAAAAGTAGAAGAGTGGGGCCTTTTGTGCAAGTTAATATTTCATCTTTTTCAGAAGGTTTAATTGAATCAGAATTATTTGGTCATGTTAAAGGAGCTTTCACTAGTGCCTTTAATGATAAAGTGGGGGCATTTAAAGAAGCAAGTGGAGGCACTTTATTTATAGATGAAATAGATTCACTTCCTCTAAATATACAAACAAAACTTTTATTGTTTTTAGATAATAGTAAAGTTCGCCCCGTAGGAGGTAGAAGTGAGCAGATTTGTGACGTAAGGTTAGTTGTGGCCTCTGGTAGAAGACTTCAAAATCTGGTTGAAGGTAAGCAAATGAGATCTGATTTTTATTTTAGAATTACCTCTGGTGAAGTTATTGTATTACCATCACTTAGAGATCAAAATGAGCGAATAGAGGCTTTAATAAATGATTTTTCAGTTAAAAATACTGTTAACTTAACTTACAAAC
>CAYGTU010000336.1:0-924 GCA_964352945.1 uncultured Bacteriovoracaceae bacterium | reverse complement strand
TACAAACTTGTTGAGTTTTATAAAACACTTCCTTGGCCAGGAAATATCCGCCAGTTATTAGGGCATCTTGAAAAGAAAAAAATGCTTTCGCGAAGTAAGAAAATTGATTTTGATTCCCTTGATGAAAAACTAATTATTCAGAGTACAGATTTGCAATGTATTCAGAGGGAGACGAAGGTTTTTCGAAGCTTAATTGATATCAAGAAATCCTATGCTAAAAATGTCTATTTTTACTTTGATCAAAATACAAATATGGCCGCTCAGAAATTGGGTATTTCTAATAAGACACTTAGAGAATTAATGAAATAATTATGTACCAAGTATGTAAATAATTTGGACGTCAGTGATTTCGCCTTCAACATTTTGGCTTTTTAAATACTTGTTGATTTCGACTTTTATTTTTTCTCTAATAACTTCTTTACCTTCTGTTTTTAAGGAAAACTCAGGCACAATAGGCTCAAAAGTCATTACAAGTTGATCAAGGATTTGTTCGTAATGACTTTCAATAAATTGATTAGTCTTTCTGTAATTAGTAGTAAGGTTGAAATCTAATTCAATTTTCTTCAAGCTTTTTCCATCTTTCTTTAAGTAAACAGGAAGTTTTAAGTGAGTAAGGAAGTACATCTTCTTTTCTTGATTGTGATAAACAGGTCTACCAAGTTTTTCTTGATAAACACTAGCAGGACCTCTTTTATGAAGATATTCAGTATCCTTAATATTATTTATTTGATTATAGATAAACATTCCACCTAATATAAATGAAAAGGCAATCGAGGCACCAAATTTTGTATTTCCACCGGTAACGAGTTCAAATTTTTTCCATAGCCAATTAAAAGGAACAAGAATCTCTTGCAAGGATTTTGAAATGATTTCTTTATAGTTATGTGATTTAGAATAAGTTGCTACTTTATTAGAAAATTTTGT
>CAYGTU010000335.1:0-1577 GCA_964352945.1 uncultured Bacteriovoracaceae bacterium | reverse complement strand
ACCACAAAACAAGTTTTTATATTGAAAATTATTTACCACATCTTACCAATTACATTACAAAAGATAATTGGAAAAAAAATTGGATTATTAATCAGGTATACCTCAAAGAAATTCAAAAAATGGCAAATGATTTTAATCAAAACAATATATCAGTTATATTACTAAAAGGGATATATTTAATTCAAACACTCTACAAAGACCTTGGCTCAAGATTTATGTCAGATATTGATATTTTGGTGAGTGAAAAACAACTAGAAGCAACAAATAAAGTTTTATTACTTAACAATTACAAATTAGTTGAGCAAGAAAAATGGTTTGCAGATCAATTTAAACATATCTATTCTAAATCGATTGGAAATATAGAAGTGACCCTTGAAGTTCACACTCGATTATATTGGGACTCAAGTCGCTTTCCTGATATCAAAACTCTTGATCAATCCACTTACTTTAGCTTAACCGACGAAGAGAATTTTGTTCACCTCTGTGCTCACTATGGCTTTGCACATACCTTTTCAAAATTATATTGGCTTATTGATATCTATGAAATAGTAAAAAATAATAGAAATGACCTAAACTGGGACCTGGTAAAAGACATTGCTTTAAGTGACTCAAAAATGAATTCTGTAACTCAAGTTTTATATATTTTGGATAATTTCTGTGAATTAAATTTGAATGAAGTGATAAAAGAAAAATTCAATCTAATTAAAAATCAATGGTGGAAAAAATTATTTTCAGAAGAACAACTTACGTCTGATAATCATACAAATATCAATTTTTTATGTCTCAAACAATTTTCCAAAGATAATTTAAAAGATGCTTTTAAGTATAATTTTGGCTGGGCTTATAATAGCGTGAAAAGTAGACTTTCTTCCAAATAATCATTTCTAATAAAGCTGTATATCTAGCAATTTTATTCATACCTGTAATTTTAGAATAAAATGAAAATAATTTCTTAAAAGGATGCCCCTTTATTCCCCAAATATATGTACCTAGCTTAGGATCTTCAAAACCTACAACTTTTCCAATTTGTTCAAACTTATTATCAATAAATTTAGAGAAATCACCCTTAGTGCTTCCTGAATCATTTATTACTCTATGCACGACAAATTCTTTACTACTTGAATCTCTTAGTAATAAAATATCTCCCCTTTCAATACTGTCTATTTCTTCATAGTACACAGCGCCTGACATTGAAAAAAAAGGATACATACTTTGCCCGATATATTCTATTTTTTTAATACTAATCCTTTAAGCAACATATCATTTAAGCTACTCGATATATCTTCTTCTAATTCAGGTCTTCCTACATCATATATTGATAGTAATTTATCTACTATTTGGCTAAAGGAATGTTCATTTTCAAGAATTTTCCATAGATCTGTAATTATTTCATTACACTCAAAAGCTTTAGCTTCTTTAGGATTCAGTAATAATAAGTCTCCATCAATTACCTCAAAGGTGATTTCAGCAGATCTAATAAAATTATTCATTTTCAAGTAACCTCCAAAAATCCGAAGTTTTATTAAACTTTAATTTTTTAACAGAAACATTATTTAATATAATAGTAGAAAAATTTG
>CAYGTU010000334.1:0-1577 GCA_964352945.1 uncultured Bacteriovoracaceae bacterium | reverse complement strand
GTAGTAGTTCCCGTCTGTGGATTATTTGTAGCAAGTACACGCACCGGCACCTGATCTACACAACTCGTAAATAGCATGATTAATAAAAGAAAATCTGGCAGTTTTAACATTCGCACTATCTTCACCTTCTCTACTGTAACTTATCGAATTTTCGTCATGAAAACTTTACTGCTATCTCTATTATAGGAGTAAAACACTCAAATCAGATCAAATCCTTCTAACCCACTTAAATCACTAACCTAAATTGCAATAGCCTTATAATTTTTGGCCATTTTTATGGTCAGAATTAAAAACAGCAGGAAGGTGTAAATTCTATACACTCTATATACATACTTCAAAAAAAAATGTTAGTTCTACCCCATATAGATTCAATCAGGAGAGAAAAATGAAAATAGCATTATTTTTAACAATTATTTTAGCAACTCTATCAGTATCAGCTAAAGAATTTAGACTTATTGATAAAAAAGGTTTGTTAAAATCTATTAACAAAGAACTAGAACTTAATAATATTGAAGATGCATTTAAAAAAGGTGATCAAGCGCAAATTCTTTCTGTAGATAACAAAATGATAACCATGAAAGTATTAAAAGCTAATGATAAGAAGTTAGTACTTAAAGGTGCAAAAAAGTATTCAGTAACAGCTAAAGAATTTAAAGAATTAAATAATAGTATGATGGAAGTAATACTTAACGATTCAAATGTTAAGGTTACTGTAAATGGAACAGTTTATGAAAACACTTATATTGTTCAGACTATCAAGCAAGTTGTTCACACACTTGATAATGGTGAAGTTTTAAATGCATATCAAATTTATTTAACAACTCCAGATACTCAATATTCTTATATGGGTATGGAGCCTATGCTTAGAATGAACATTACAATTTCTACTGAAACTCCAGGGATAGCTCAACTTTTAAAAATGACTGTTAATGGAATGAATTTATTTGATTTAAGAAGTTACACTATTCAATAATAAAAAGGGCTACTTGTTAGCCCTACTTTATTTTATCCATCGATTTTTTCAAAGGTCCCTGTCTCGTGATTTTTTCGCACATTGGGAACTTTAAAAAGATGGTTGTGAAATGAAATATAAAAACCTGGTGGAACTAAGTTTGCTGCATACAAAGACTCCACTACATTTTGAACAGCATCAGATTCTATAAAGCCCATGGGCCTCATAGCTCCAGTAAAAATTACAGGAATATTTATATTTTGAATATTTTCAAAACAATATCTAGCCGTTACTTCCATGGTGTCTGTTCCATGTAAAATAACAATGGGACATTTATTTTTTGAAAAATTTAGAATCGCTTCCTTAATTATTTCTCGATCCTGATCATCCATATGAAGTGAATCTTTAGACATTATTGATTTAAAACTTATTTGCGAATAAGGCAGACGTAGCTTTTTAAGGATTGATTCGCGTATTATGGTTTCGCGATTAAACAACGTGCCATCGTGCTCATCATAAGTTTTTTCGATGGTTCCACCTGTTGAGAATAGAAATATTTTACGTTTTTTCATTTATCACCGCGTTAAGTGTATTTTATCACATTCAAATTCACTTGGTATAGAGC
>CAYGTU010000333.1:0-1588 GCA_964352945.1 uncultured Bacteriovoracaceae bacterium | reverse complement strand
TTTGGATTTAATTTAAGTTGAGAAAAAAACTTAGAACCATTTAACCAAATTTCATGTTGAGAAATTTCCGGCCTAACAGATGGAGCATATTTATCACCAATCTTTATTCTTCCAAGACGAGACATACTAATTGTCTTTTCCACAACAGCAGTTTGATTACCAGCTTCGTAAATTGAAACTTTTGAAGCCATTTTAGTTTTTTCTATCTTTATTTCTCTGTTTAAATCAAAGGAACCATTAATATCTAGCATCTCAAATAAAGTATTTTGTGATTTTAAAGGTATATCAGGAATAAGATTTTCTGGCTTTTTGTTTAACTGAGATGAACAAGATACAAAAAATATAAATAGAAAATTAACCAATAAAATCTTCAAAGTCTTTATTTCCTGTTTTTCTAAGAATATCATTTATTTTCTGACTTATTATTTTATCTAGTTTGTGGGTTAAATCTTTAAATTCAAATCCAATTTTATATTGCTTAATGCCTTTAGTTTTTGGATTTCTGTATTCAGTACAATGAATTGTTGTTCCTTCAGGTACCTCTAATTCTTTATCTACAAAAAACAATCTAATCTTTTTTAGTTTTGCACCTTGGATAAAAAATGGTTTTTCTAATTCACCAATAATAAAACTGATTCCTGTAACAGAGATATCATGAACCCTTAAAGCTAAGATATTTCCAGCATCTTCAGTTCCTTCCTGTCCCATTAGGCTTAGAAACTTTTTAAATTAATTTCTACCCTATAATTTTGTTTTGATATCTACTACATTTCCACCTTTATAGGATTTTCCTAAGTCGAAAAAAACTCTCACATCATGGTGGGGATAAGTGAGCAACCTGAAGTTTTCTCTTCTTTCAGATTTAAAGATGTCGTTAGCAAATTCAATTGTGAATTTATTTACACCAACTTCTTTTACAACTTTTGTATTTGAAAAATACCAAAGACCGTTTACTTCAAACTTGCAAAGAACAACCTTTCCAACTAATAAATTATCACCACTGGGATAGACCTGAACTTTTGTTTTTTGAAGAGAAGATGCTTGAACAACATAATCTTCTCTTACATTGCTACCCTTTTGCCAAACAGTAATTACACCTAAGTTTTGAATAAGGTAATTTAATTTACCTGTTATTTCCTTAGGTGCAAGCTTTTCAAAATGGGCTTTCTTTTTAACAGCATTCATTTGTTAAGAAAGAGTTGTTACCTGTCTAAGTAAAGTAATTGACTCTAAAGCAATACCACAACCTCTAACAACACAAGTTAATGGATCTTCAGCTAAAGCTACTGGTAGACCAGTTTTCTCTTTAATTAAAATATCTAAATTTTGTAAAAGAGATCCACCACCGGCTAAGATAATTCCGTTATCAACGATATCTGCTGCAAGTTCTGGAGGAGTTTTTTCTAGAGAAACCTTAATTGCCTCAATAACTTCAGCGATAGGATCTGATAAAGCTTCTCTAATTTCATCTGAAGTAACTTCGATTGTTTTTGGAGCTCCAGCAATTAAATCGCGTCCCTTAACTTCGTAAGTATTATTTGTATCTTCAGTTGGATAAGCATTTCCAATAGAAATTTTAATAAGCTCA
>CAYGTU010000332.1:0-1625 GCA_964352945.1 uncultured Bacteriovoracaceae bacterium | reverse complement strand
TGCTAATACTAATGAAGAAGGAAGAGAGTTGATTGCTCAATTCGGAATGCCTTTTAAAGAGTTAACTGCAACTAAATCAAAAAAGAAAAGTAAAAAGAAGTAATTAAACAAGGATAAATATGGCAAAGCTAAGTTCTATAGTAAAAAATGAAAAAAGAAGAAAACTGGCTGCTAAACAAGGTCCGGTTCGTAAAGAATTGAAAAAAATCCTTTTGGATGACAACGTTTCTGATGAAGACAGACAAAAAGCAGCTATTAAACTTCAAAAACTAAGTCGTAACGGAAACCCTATTCGTGTAAGAAACAGATGTTTGATTACAGGAAGAAGTAGAGGTTATTACAGAAAATTTGGTATATCGAGAATTAAGTTAAGAGATATGGCCAACGAAGGGTTGATCCCGGGCGTAACCAAGGCTAGTTGGTAAGGAGCGTATACAATGATGACAGATCCTATAGCAGATATGTTAACAAGAATTAGAAATGCAAATTCAGCTGGTCACTCGAAAGTTGACTTTCCAGCAAGTAAAATTAAAGCGAATGTTTGTAAGGTTTTAAAAGAAGAGGCTTATATCAAATCTTTTAAAATTATTGCTAAAGCTCAAAATGAAATCAATATTAGAGTTCAATTAAAAGAGAAAGCAATTGTAGATATTCAAAGAGTTTCTAAGCCAGGTCTTAGAATTTATTCTGGATACCAAAAAATGCCAAGAGTATTAAGTGGTTTAGGGATATCAATTGTATCAACCTCAAAAGGTCTTATTTCTTCAAGAAAAGCGAAAGCTTTAAAACTTGGTGGAGAAGTAATCGCCAGTGTTTGGTAGGAGATAGTTATGTCAAGAATTGGAAAAAAACCGATAGATATTTTAGACAAAGTTGAAGTTAAAATTGCTAATCAACTAGTTTCAGTTAAAGGTCCAAATGGTCAGTTAGAGTACAAACATTTGGATAACGTAACTGTTGCAATTGAAGATAAAACAGTAGTTGTTAAGCCAGTTGATGAAACTAAAACTAGTAAAGCAGTTTGGGGTTTAACAAGAACTTTAATTGATAATATGGTTGTAGGTGTTACTTCAGGTTTCAAAAAAGATTTAGAATTCACAGGTGTTGGTTATAAAGCAGCAGCTCAAGGTGATACTATTACTTTGAACCTTGGATATTCTCACCCAATCGTTTATAAGTTACCAGCAGGGATAAAAGTTGCTGTTAATAAAAATACAATTTCTCTTACTGGTGCAAGCAAAGAATTAGTTGGTTTTGCAGCAGCGAAGATTAGATCATTCAGACCACCAGAGCCTTACAAAGGTAAAGGTGTAAGGTATGCAGATGAGCATATTAACAGAAAAGCTGGTAAAACAGGTGCTAAGAAGTAGGTAATATTATGAGAAAACCATTAGGAAAAATAAAAAACGAATCCCTTAAGAAAGAAGTTAGAAGAAAACTTTCTATAAGAAAAAAGATTTCTGGAACTGCAGATGTTCCAAGAGTTTGTGTTAAGAAAACTAACAAGAATATTTTTGTTCAAGTTATCGACGATGTTGCGGGGAAAACTCTAGCTGCAGTTCAAACTTTTGGAAAGAATGCTGTTGCAACCACTGGGAGTAGAGATGTCTCAAAGTGTATTCGAA
>CAYGTU010000331.1:0-1641 GCA_964352945.1 uncultured Bacteriovoracaceae bacterium | reverse complement strand
AACTAATTGTAACAGTTGGAACATTTTTAAATGGAAAGCTTCACACGGGAAAGACGCAAACACCTGGTGGAAGACACGAAGTAAATTCTGTTAGTACCTTCACAGATATTTTTAGTTTTATAAAAACTACACCACAAAGATTTAAAACTGGAACCCCAGCTAGAATTTTAAAATCATCAATTAATTTTGATTCGCTTGAAGAGCAACCCTCAGATAAAAACACTTTTAATTTTCATTTTGAGAATGAAATTTTCAATAGAAATGTTGAGCAAGTTTCTTGTTATTTAACTTATACAAATGAAGAAACGATGACCACAATTAGAAATAATTTGGCCGATTCTCCAATGTTTAGTGGTCAAATTAAGGGCGTTGGAGCACGCTATTGTCCAAGTATTGAAGACAAAGCAAATCGTTATCCTGAAAAACATATTCATCATGTATTTTTAGAGCCAGAAGGACTAAACGTTGAAACGGTTTATCCATCGGGCATTTCGACATCTCTTGATAAAAATGTTCAAGATATTTTTTATAAAACGATCAAAGGTTTAGAAGAAGCAGAAATTAAAATTTATGGTTATGCAGTTGAATATGATGTTGTTGATACAACCCAACTGAATAAAACACTTGAATATAATGAAGTACCAGGATTATATTTTGCAGGCCAAGTAAATGGTACAAGCGGTTATGAAGAGGCTGCAGGACAAGGATTAATTGCTGGTGCTAATGCAGCTTTAAAAATTCTAGGAAAAGAATCTTTAATATTAAATCGTGAAGATTCATATATTGGGGTCATGATTGAAGATTTAGTTTCAAATTTACGTGACGAACCCTATAGATTATTTACTGCTAGATCTGAAAATAGGCTTTATATACGTGAAGACAATTCAATTGAGAGAATGAGTAAATATCGATCGGTTTTAGGCTTAAATCTGCCCGTAGATCAATTTCATTTATCATTCTTAGCATCTGTGGAGGTTTTAAGTAATCTTTGTCAGACTTACTATTTTGATCCCACAAAAGAGTTTGTTGCGCTGCAAGATAAATATAATATAAAACTCTTGAAAAGATTAAATATTTCTGAATTTTTAAAGCAATCAAGCTTGAATCCTATACATTTACTTAGTGATATCGTCACTAGCTTTGGAATTAGCTTTGATTATAGAGTTGTAAATACAGTTGCTATTTCTGAAAAGTATTCTGGATATATTGATAGATCAAATTTTCAAAATGATCGTTTAATTAAACTTAATAAGAAAAAGATTGTTTGGTCTGACTTACTATCATCTGAAAATATTTCATTTGAGTGCAAATCAAGAATACAAAAAATTAAACCAGAAACATTTGGTCAGCTGCAATTGATTGAAGGGATTAGGCCAGCTACGCTTGCTTTTGTTGCTGGAAATTATCTATGAGTTTAATTAAATTAGCTGAACAGTATTTTGAAATATTAAATACTGATTTAGCAGGGCTTAATTTAACAGCTATTAGGACTTTTGAAGATTTTTACAATAAGCAAATCCTTGATTCAGTTGCACCTTTTGAGCAATCAGAAGTTTTCCAGAAATCTTTAAAGTGGTGTGAATTGGTCTGTGATGTTGGCTTTGGCGGTGGATTTCCCATAATTCCTCTAGCTTTTACAAA
>CAYGTU010000330.1:0-1669 GCA_964352945.1 uncultured Bacteriovoracaceae bacterium | reverse complement strand
AATCGAGTTAATAATTTCTCTTTAACACCTACCTATTCAGCTGAATACGCCTCACTCCTAACAAAAGATGAACTCAATTACGATGTTGAAAAAAAGGTTTTCACTTGGGCTGGATTAAAAGCAACAAAGTATTTTGCTATCCTCGATTTCAAATCTTATATTACAATAGAAGGATATCTTGATTCTAAAAATAATGGCGATCAAGTTTCCCTATCGGCAGGCACAATTATTAAAAATCAATATAATATTGAATTTTATAATACCACCCAAAAACTTACAGTTTATGAATACACACTCCTTAAAAGTATTGCTATCAATTTAGGCTATTTATTTTATGAGATTAAAATGAAAAAAATAATTATAATTTCAATTTTCTTGATTCTGGCCAGCTGTAAAGATCAGGTTAGTAACGGGAAAAATACGACTCAAATTTCACCAGTTAATCCATGCGATACTAGTGATACTACGCCACCTGTATTAACAGGTACTTTAAATATTTCAAATGATTCTTCATCTCTCACTGCTCCAACAATCACTTGGACTGCTGCAAATGATAACTGCACTCTTTCAAGTTATGAATTAGCTATTGGAACAACATCAGGTGCTGATAATATTCTCCCTTTTACTAATATAGGAAACACAACTACACATCAACAAACGGGCTTAAACTTAAGTTATGATCAAGACTACTTTTATTCATTAAGAGCAGTTGATAGCAATGGAAACAAATCAGCAACCTTAAACTCTCTTGCCTGGCAAATATTTACACCTAAAACTTTAACCAATCTAGTTATTTGGCTAGATTCAAGTGTACTATCTTCTATAGAAGATAATGAAGGTGATAACCCTCAAGATATTAATTTTAGCAATGAAGTAAAAAAATGGTTAGACATATCTGGCAGCTCTGCTCTTCATAATTTTTCTGCTAGTAGCAATTTACCAAATTGGGATGTTACTTATAATGCAGTAAGATTTAATGGTTCAAATCAATTTATGGCAACAGCTAATCACAATGATATCAACTTAGATACAGTTGCTCAAAGAACTTTAACAACACACTTTAGAACAGATTCAGATATATCATCAAAACAAATCATCTATGAAGAAGGTGGATCAATAAGAGGAATCAATATTTATATTGATGGTGGAAATCTTTATTGTGGATTCTGGAATAATACTAATGATGGAGATGGGACTCAACCCTTTGAGTCAGTTTCTTCTCCTATTTCAACTAATACAAAGTATACCGTTTCATTAATATTTGATTATTCCAATTTTGCAGGACCAAGTGGAGTAGATGGAACTATAGAATGCGTAATAGATCAAGTTTCTGCTGGAGTCGATTATACGACATCGCGCTTATTTGCCCATTCTGGTGCTATTGGAATAGGTGCATTAAACAATGATTCTTATTTTCATGATGGGCCAGCGAGTGGATCTGGTAATTATTTTTTCAAAGGTGTGATTTTTGAGCTTTTAATGTACAACTCTGCTCACACATTAAATCAAGTACAACAGCTACATGAAGTTTTAAAGGCTAAGTGGTAAAGATTATTTTAATGGATTGCAAATAAAATTAAAATCTTTAGCTTCTAGAGCTGCTGATAAACAAAAGAATTTATTTTCACCATGAGTAACTTTAAATTGCAACTTAGCATCTGCCCATGCA
>CAYGTU010000329.1:0-1680 GCA_964352945.1 uncultured Bacteriovoracaceae bacterium | reverse complement strand
CTATTAAAGATAAAGATTTAAATTTTCAATGACTCACTTTATTTAAAATCTAAAAGAAACAGTTGGTGATGGCAGAATATTTTTTCCTACCTTTTTTGGCAACACACTAAAATCAACCCAAGGTGGAGTCTTTTTTGAGAAAACATTATCATAATCGTAAATGGCCATTCCCAAAGTTACTAAGATTGATCCCATAGCAAGTTTTTTTTCAGAATCGTCATCACTTGAATCATGAATTTTACTTAATATAGCAATGTTAATTGCACCAGATATATATATTCCACTTTTTGCCATATATCTCCAGTGATCTATATCGGCTTCTAATTCCTCTTTTGTGGGAATTTTAAGTAACCTGCAATCTCCTACTTTTTCTTTATTAACACATTTTGATGCACGTCTATTGTATTCACTAATTTCCAAATCAGGGCCCATAGATACTTGAGATAAATAAAAATACATAATTGGAGTAAATAACCCAATTCCTCTTAACGTCTTTTCATTATTGTCTGGCTTAAAATTAAGTGCAGTTATAAATGTTGAAATATTTGAAACAAGTGTTGCCTTTGTATATCCTGCTCTTGTTCCTTTTAAAGAATAATAAGGAGCACTCATACAAAACGATTTTATAGAAAATAATATTAGTAGAGATAGTAAAGTTAATTTCACGACTCTACTATATTCATTCATTTACAATTTGCAAATACATTATTGAGTCTAGGTTAAGTATGTGATTTAAGCAGCTTTTTTCGCTTCTTTTAACTTAGCATTTTCAATACTTAAATTTCCAATTTGCTCACCAGCTTTATTCAGTCTTGTTGCAAGCATTCGAGCTAAATTCAACATTAAGATTGAGAAAATCTTGGTATTTAATTTAAAGTAACTAAATAAATCATCATAATCAATTAAGAGAACATCAGTATAAGTGTTAGCAACAACATCTGCCCTTCTAATATTATCTTTTAAAAGAACCATTTCTCCAAACAGATCTCCCTTTCTTAGTTTAGCAATTTCATATGGACCTTTTTTAACGAGTGCAGATCCAGAGAGTATTAAAAAGACCTCATTTCCTTCATCACCCTCTCTAAAAATATAATCATCTTTTTCAAGATTAAGAACGCGACAAAACTGAACTATTTCCATAATTTCATCATCATATAATTCATGAAATAGTGAGCAGCCTTTAACTGTTTGTAATACACTCATAAAAACCTCTTAACTGGCCGTTTTTTTCTTATTCGTTTTATCACTGTGTTCGTCCCAAACTTTTTGAAAAATTTGACGAATCTTTTTCAATTCATTTTCTACAGTACGATTATTATTATCTGTCTGTAGGTGATACCAAAGTGCTTGTAACACATTTTCTACTTTCTCAAAGGTAACTTCTCTACTGGCATCAACTGGAAAGATTGTATTTAGAAGTGTTAAAATAATTGAAAAGAAAATACCCGCAATAGAAGTTTTCATGGCAAAGGTAACATTAACAACGAATGAAGAAAGAGTTTTACCTGAAGCCTCAAGGTCATTAAAATCGATTTTTGCAATCTCAGGCAGTGCCATGGAAATACCAATAAATGTCCCAAAAACCCCAAGTACAATAAAAAGAGTTGGTAGTACATCTAGGATACGAGTAACCCCATCAATTGGAATTACGCCCCAAAGTTTAGCCCAAGACTCATCCTG
>CAYGTU010000328.1:0-1682 GCA_964352945.1 uncultured Bacteriovoracaceae bacterium | reverse complement strand
TCTTTTGCTTCATTACTAAAACTTGGAGCAACAATAATTTCTATGAATTTTTTAGAAAGCCAGTTGGCAATTTTATCATCAACTTGATCAGAAAAACATATGATTGATCCAAAGGCACTAACAGGGTCACCAGCCCAAGCAAGTTCTAGAGCTGAAAAAAGTGAGTTTCCAACAGCAAGACCACATGGGTTTAAGTGCTTTATTATGGCCACCGAATATTTTGATTTACCTGCAGCATTAAGATGAATATCACTTGTAACTTTCCAAGCGGCATCAACATCTAGAATATTATTATAAGAGAGTTCTTTTCCTTGTAATATATTAGCATTACCTAAGTTAGATTCTGTATTAATATTATTATAGGGATAGAAAAAAGCTTTTTGATGGGGATTTTCACCATAACGAAGTTCTTTTCCATTTTCTAAATTAAAAGGATTGTAATCCAGATCTTTATTTTCCCATCGATTTGAAAATTCGTTAATAATATTTTGATCATAAATAGCAGTTAACTTAAATGCTTCAAAGGCCAGTTTTTTTCTTAGTTCTAATGAGGTACTTTTTTTATTTGAAAACTCAGTTAGAAATTGATCGTATTGATTCGTTGAAGTTAATACTGCAATATGTGAAAAATTCTTAGCAGCGGCCCTAATCATTGTTGGACCACCTATGTCAATATTTTCTATTAAGTCTTGTTCACTCGCTTTTTCTTTAACCTTTTCACTAAAAGGGTAAAGATTGCAAACAACAAGATCAATTGGCTTTATGCCTAATGTAGCAGCGTCTTTTTGATCTTCAAGACTATCACGTCTAAAAAGAAGGCTTGATCCAATTTGAAAACTAATAGTTTTCATTCTCCCTGAAAAAGATTCTGGTGATCCTGTTATTTCCTCAATCGGTGTATACTTTATTCCCCATTCTGTAAGTTTTTTTGCCGTACCACCTGTTGAAATTATTTCCACATCATTTTTAAATAATTCTTTCGCGAGTTTTTCTAAATTTGTTTTATCTGAAACGCTTATTAATGCTCTTTTAATTTCATAATTCATTAGTGATTCTCCATTAAGTTTTTAGCTACATAATCAATAGCATTTTTGAAAAAGTAATGTCCTATACCGATTTCATTTGAACTATTAAAAGGTCTTAGTAAATTATTGGTTGCTGCTTCTGGGTGTGGCATTAAGGCAAAAATTCGACCAGTTGGATCACATATTCCGGCAATTTTATTATATGAGCCATTTACATCTGTGCAGTAATTTATAGGGATTTGTTTATTTTTAACAAGATTATTATAATAATTTTCTTGCTCAATTTTATTACCCTTAAATTGAACTTTCCCTTCACCATGTCTTATGGGAAGAGAAAAAGTTTCAGGCAATCCTTTTGTCCAAATACAAATGGAATCAGCGTTAATTTTCATGTCTGTCCATTTGTTAATAAATTGTCCTTGTTCATTATGATCAAGAGTTAGAATTTTTTCACTTTCTGAATTAGGTAAAAGCCCTAGTTTTACTAGTGTTTGAAAGCCATTGCAGATACCTAAAATTAATTTCTTTTCAGCGATAAAAATTTCCAGTTCTTTTTTTAAGTAATGTTTTATTTTTAAACCTAAAATTTTTCCGCTGTTAATTTCATCACCAAAACTAAATCCACCAGGAATGGCAAAGATATGATTCTCTAAAAGC
>CAYGTU010000327.1:0-1711 GCA_964352945.1 uncultured Bacteriovoracaceae bacterium | reverse complement strand
GAAGTACCAAGGCTAAAGAAAAGAAAATCTTATATGAAAATTTAGCTAACGGTAAAACTCAAATCATCATAGGTACTCACTCACTTTTTCAAGATGCTGTGATATTCAAACATCTTGTTTTTGCAATTATTGATGAACAACATAAATTTGGTGTTAACCAGCGGCTTAAACTAATTGATAAAGGCGATGGGGTTCATGCTTTATTGATGACAGCGACACCAATTCCAAGAACATTAAGTCTTACTCAGTATGGGGATCTCGATATTTCCACTATAAAAACAATGCCACAAGGAAGAAAGGCGATTAAAACAAGAATTATCATCAATGATACCTTGGATAAGTATTTAAGCTTTATCAAAACTCGTATTTCCATTGGCGAGCAAGTATATGTCGTTGTTCCAGCGATTGAAGAATCAGAAGTTATGGACTTAAAAAATGTAAAATCAATGTATGAATTTTACAGCAAAGTTTTTCCTGATTTAAAAATATCTACATTACATGGAAAACTTAAAGCAGATGAGAAGAACTATGAAATGGATCAATTTATAAAAGGAAATACACAATTACTTATTTCGACCTCTGTTATTGAAGTTGGTATCAACATACTAAATGCAACGGTAATGGCAATACACAACCCCAATAGATTTGGTCTTAGCTCTCTACACCAGCTAAGAGGAAGAGTCGGAAGAGGTGGAAAACCTGGTTTTTGTTTTTTAGTAAATCAAGAAGATCTAACACCCGAGTCATTTAAAAGACTCAAAGTTATAGAAGATACGACTGATGGATTTAAAATTGCTGAAGCTGATTTAGAATTTAGAGGAGAAGGTGATATTTTTGGAGCAAACCAATCAGGAATATTCTCAACTAAGAAATTTGCCAACATCATTACTCACAGAGATATATTTGATCAAGTAATTGAGGATATTGATATAATTAAATCAAATTACTTTGAGTCAATTGAGCCATTTTTTACTCGTTATGAAGATGACCTAAAAATTACAACTACCATCTAAAATTAAAACCTTTATAATAAATATATGATTAAGATTAAAATACTAAGTTGTCCTAACAAAGAAATTATTGGCTCAGTTGAGTTCTTTTCAAATATTATAGAAATTGGATCTAGCAATGGAGACGTTCTACTTCTCTCTAAAGATTATATGAATCATTTATTTTATTTAGAAGCAATTGAGAATCATATCCAAATAATTCCCAACCCTAACTTGGATCACTATTTAGTAAATGGTAAAAGATCTCTTAGTCAGAGAAAATTAGAAAAGGGTGATGAAATAACATACAAGGATTTCCATTTCAAAGTTGAAGACTTTTTATTTGATCCACCAAAAGATTTTGAAAAAATAATTTCAGAGAATTTTTCAAATTTGAATGAAGAAGATGATCTCTATCAAATATTAATCAATCTTGATCAAGAACTTGTGGATATAGAAGATGCAAATAATTAAAGATGATTTTATTGAAGTTAGTGATGGTAGGATTCGCTATCAGACGAATTTTGAAACTCCTCGTGCAAACCTCCCAACTATTATTTTTAATTATGGTCTTGTATGCTCAAATCTTCATTGGAAGTATCAACTCGATTACTTTGATCGAAAAAATTACAATATTGTTCTTCACGATTATCGTGGTCACTATGAATCTGTTGTAGTAGACTTTGTAGCCATTAGAGTTAATAAGATCGTTGGTGCGATTT
>CAYGTU010000326.1:0-1720 GCA_964352945.1 uncultured Bacteriovoracaceae bacterium | reverse complement strand
CCACCCAACCCCCTCAACCTCCCCCAAACAAGCCAACATCAATAACCAGTGTTGCGAGTACATCTAGGATACGAGGAACCCCATCAATTGGAATTACGCCCCAAAGTTTAGCCCAAGACTCATCCTGATTCATTACTCTATCAGTTAATTGCGTAAAGTTTGGTGGAACAGAACTCTTAAAAACAGGTGATTCATTTTGTATGTTTGCAATCAAACCGTGCTTACTACCAACATATTCTTTTAATGAAATTGCTTCACCCTTTTTGATAGAATCACGACGAAGTTCTTTTCTTAAATTTCTTTCAGGTAGTCTTTTATTTACACGTCCTAATAAATCATCAAGATAATCTCCAACATCATCAATTTCAATATTTTTAATCTTATCTTCATCAATAGTAGCTACAAGTTCTCGAGTGAAATTTGAAAAATATCCTTCATCTCGTTTACTATGTCGATATGAGATCCATCTAAGTATAAGTGCAATGGACATAATTGAACTCATTACTTCAATGAGGTTATCCCCAAAAAAACTTAAAATTAACTCAATCATTACTACCTTCCTGTTATATTTAAAATCTTATCTAATGCTTTCGGATCATCTTTTAGAGTAAAACTTAATTCAACTCTTTGTGATAATTCACAACTATAAGGACCGCAGTCCTGAACTCTTGCATTTTCATCTTCAGCAACCTGAGTAGAAGCAATACTTCTTTCAATTTTTAATGCTTCAGGTGGTTTTTCAACCGGTCTCATAAATCCATAACCTACAGATCGAGTTAAATTTTTAAGTTCCGATTTATATTGATAACTAACTCTTGTAGAAAAAATATAACTACTAATAGAACTTGCTCTTCTTGAAGATAAATTCAAGTTGTATTGATAAGCCTGATGATTATCATTCTTTGGATCAATATAATCTGTTCCAAAGTTTGGTGAAGCATGTCCTTCAATATTAAAACTTGAAATTTTAGTGGCTACATCTGGTTCAGCTAATAGTACCTCTGAGTATATAGGAACAATTTGTGCTAGTTTTGTTTTTGCATAATCTGATAAACTCGCACTATTTACTTTAAATAAAAGATTTTTATCCATTAATAAAGTAACTGTTCCTGTTTTAGGATCTACTTTTGCTTCAATATTATTTTCTTTAAATCTAGATGCTAAATTCTTGGCTATTCCTGCTCTTAAATTTGCTTTTTGACCTTTTATTTTATTACCAATATTACTTAAGTGATCTTTAAGTTTTCCTAAATTACTTGCAAGATTTGCTTCCTGATTTTTACATTTTTCATATTTAGTTTTTTCACTTGCTAGTAAACCACCTAAACCATTCTTTTCATTTTTACATTTCTCATTTAATCCAAGTAGATTACTGATCTCATTATTCGCATTTCCTAATTCACCTTTTAATCCTTTTAAATTACCTTCTAAGCTTCCAATTTTATTTTTAAGACCGCCATTTTCGCCTAAGAGTTTTCCAATTTTTCCTTCTGCAGCGCCAAGCTTATCACTTAGACCTTTATTCTTTCCTGCCATCCCTTTAAGGTCACCTTCAAGCTGACCTATATTATATTTTAGGCCACCATTTTCACCCAAGAGGTGTCCAAGTTGTCCCTGAGCTGCAGCTAATTTATTACTTAAACCTTTATTCTTTCCATCCATTCCTTTTAATTCACCCTCGAGTTGGCCAACTTTATTTTTAAGGCCACCATTTAATCCT
>CAYGTU010000325.1:0-1724 GCA_964352945.1 uncultured Bacteriovoracaceae bacterium | reverse complement strand
CTAGGAACTTCTTCATGGACAGGAATTGAAAAACTTAATTTTAAAAATATATATTTGGCAATAAATAATTCAAAGAAATTTATATTACCTAATGGAGCTCAAGCTGATGAGTTCTTTAAGGAAACTAAAGTAGCATCAGTTGAAATAAATGATTCTAAAAAAATTCTAGAAATATCAAATGAGCCAATAGAAATTATTAATAAAACTGATAAAGTTATTGATCAAGCGGAAGTTAATTCAAATTTAAAAATTATTAGAGAGAATAAAACAGAATGGACTGGTGGATTCAAGGGATCAGTTCAAAATGGTGAAAAAGCTTCCTCGTTCCCATCATACAGTCATGTTATTCGAGGAAATTATCGAATGACACCAAATGGTCCTGTACTTGTAAGTGGAATGCATACTGAAGATGGATTGAAAGTGTTATTAAACGGAAATCCTAAAATCGCAGAAAAAATGTTAGATGAGTCAGGGCATATAAAAGCGACACATTATATGGAATTTGAAAATGGAGTTAGAAGAGTAAGGATTCCTAATAATAATTGGGCCGGTGAAATTGTTGGAAATAAAGCTTCTGGAAAGACTTTATTTCCTAAAAGCTGGGATTCAGATAAAATATTAGATGCAATTAATACGGTAAAAAAAGAAAAGCCTGTATACGAATCTCTTCAGGATGGAAATTTTTATGTCTTTATTGGTAAAGTAGATGACGTTGATATTAAAGTAATTCTTAATCAGGATGGAACAATCAAATCTGCTCACCCTATAGTTGATGCATCAAAAGGAGTTTCAAAAACTTCACCAGATGTTTATGTAAAAGCAGCAAGTAATTCCGATATTAACAAAGTTGCAGTCCAAGTTTCGGAAATGAAATCACTAGATAAATATTCGGTTTTAGAAAAAAGCAACATAAGTCAAATAATTAATGGCGATAATGAGTTTCATTCATATTATCAATTAATGAATAAAACTGAAAAAGAGATGCTTGATGAAATAATTGGAGATCTTAAATACGACAAGAAAATGAAAAATAGTGAAATATATAAATATTTAAGAGAGAAAATGAATTGTAAATTATAGGAAAACTGATGAAAGTTATTTTTTTATTATTAATTTCAATAAATGTATTTGCACAAGATCCTTATAGTCTTTTGGGATTAAAGCCAAATGCACCCTTTCATGAAGTAATGAAAGCTACAGCTGATTTACTAGTTAAAGAAGATGTTTTTCCACAGGACATGTTTGATAAAGGTGAGAAATCTAAAAAAATAATTAACCCTGAAGATATGAACGCAATAGGAAAGGACGCATTAGAAAAAACGATTAAAAATAATAAAATGGATGATTTTAAATTTTCTGAAAAAGCGCATTTAACTGATGATGTTGCAGAATTTTCTAAACAGGCTATAAAAAGTATACCATCCTCCCCAATTGATCCAAAAATTGAAAGAGGACAAGAAATTATAGAAGCTTATTCTAAAATAAAATATTCTTTCCCTGATGAAGTAACTACAAGTATGAAAGCTGAAAGTTTTAAGTCTCTATATTATGATATTTTGATAACTGTTAAACCCAATA
The DNA here is from genome assembly GCA_964352945.1 of uncultured Bacteriovoracaceae bacterium. GTDB lineage: Bacteria > Bdellovibrionota > Bacteriovoracia > Bacteriovoracales > Bacteriovoracaceae > CAYGTU01. Next base: position 146 of record CAYGTU010000325.1, on the reverse strand, counting down.
CAATTATTGATTATAAAGAACTAGAAAAATTACCATCATCGACCAATGAATTTCTGAAATCAAAATATAATTTTGAAAAACTTTCAGATATAGAGTTAAAGGAAATTACCACTTTATACGATCAAGGAAAATTTGATAAAACCTCA
>CAYGTU010000324.1:0-1727 GCA_964352945.1 uncultured Bacteriovoracaceae bacterium | reverse complement strand
ATGAAGTACAGTGGAATGATACAGTCTCATTTGTTCATAACTCCCTTTATAAAAATCCAGAATCTAAAGCTAAGCTAATTTCAGAGCTAAAAGAAATGGTAGATGACGGAAGTATTAATGCTTTTTCTAAGTTTTTTAGTAAAATTTTTGATGAAGATTTAATACTTTTGATAAATGAAATCCACCAAGAAAAAAATATTAATAGCCTCAGAAAAATGTCTGACATATTTAAAAATGATGGAAAAAGATACCTTTCATTTTTAAATGGAGTAAAAATTATTTCAAAAAATTTGAAGATACCAGAAGGTAAAGATATTGAGCTTAGAAAAATATTTGTTGATTTTATGGATGAGGTGTCTAAAGAAGTAAAAACAAAAAAGTATGACATTGAATATGTTAATGTAAGCAATTTGTTTCAATCAGGAAAAAGTCTTCCTTTGTATGATTTTATGCAATTTAGCAAAAGCCCTGAAGATTTATCTTATATGATTTCTTATAGTGATAAATATCCAGAGATTTACTCAGATACAGCATTGATTAATAAAATGTATCTTGAAGGTGTGTATTGTGAAACTCCACATAATAATTATGTCTTTAATATTAAGTATGAGCTGGGAAGAAAAATAAAAGCACTCTACACAAGATCATATCAAGAAATGTTAAATGAACTTTTTGATGGTTTTTCAAAAAGAATTATTTTTAAAGAAATATGTCATGAACAGTTCGATAAGAAAAATTTAGCTATGTGGGATGCCTTTGAAAGAGCAATGGACCATCTTTTAGGTTTTGATAATCAAGCGCATTTCCAGTTTATTAAGAATATCCACATGCTTTTTGATGCGGATAAATATACAAATTCTGTTCTTAAATTTCTGTCTTCAGAAGTTGCCAAGAAGCTGAATAAATATCTTTCAAAATTATCAGTTACTGAATCGGTCCATTTATATGAATTTATTAAGAAACTGACACCGGAAGAGCATCAGGAAATTGCAAAGTCTTTAGAGACCGTGTTTAGTTCTGAGTACAAAGATGAAGTGTATGAGCTGTTAAATATCTGGGACTCGTTGAGTGAGAAGGCTAAATTAAAAATTACGGATGTATTTCTTGTTAAAAATAAAGTGGATAACTTTTGGTTGCTTGAAGAACATGTTGTAAATATTTTAAATGGTAATCCGGAGATTTTTAATCAGTTCTATAAGGGTATTCTGTCTAATGATCTTTTAACTAAAAATCATAAATTTATATCCTCGTTTTTATCTACAGGCGAAGATTACATTAAATTTATTTCAGAAGAGTATATGCAAAGCTATATCTCATCTTTTGTAACGATGATAAATAGTCGTCATAAAAATGAAAAATATGTACCGGAGAACCTTGGAGTTTATGTAGTTTCTAAAAAAGACATGAATGAAGAGCTTTTAAATTTAAAGTCATGTTTCAAAAATTTATTGCCAGAAGCTAAATCGTTGAATTTATCTCTCTTTACAATGAATATGGATTCAACTTGTTTAAAGCTTAGAAATCCTTCGGAAATTGTTCCGTTTGTTACAATATGGCTAAGTCAAATAGATAAAGAATTTTTTGATTATAGCGGGAGCAATTTAATTGAAGAAAAATCATGGCTTGACAGAGATTTCACTTCTACTATTATGGCGACTCTTTATCTTGCTGGAAACAAGCATAAGGAAATTTTCAATACTTTACCGACCGTCTTAATAGACAGAATT
>CAYGTU010000323.1:0-1748 GCA_964352945.1 uncultured Bacteriovoracaceae bacterium | reverse complement strand
TTGCTGAAGTAAAGCCAACTAAAAAAACTATTAAGCCCGTACAGAAACAGCCAGTTGAGCCGAGTGAAATAGAAGAAAAAAATACTCAAGAGACAGCAGACACTCAGATGAGTGATGAAGATATGGAGCCGGTAGAACCAACACAAGTTTCCGCCCTAGAATCAGAAGAAGGTGAAGCAGAAAGCGAAGTAGCTCAAGAAAATGGAGACGGAAATATTGAAGATGCTTCTCCAGAAAGTGGCGATGGAAAATTGTCTCAAGCAATTGATCAAATAGAAGAAGAGGTTAGTGAAGCAGTAGATGAGGGTGAAACTGCTGGAGCTGAAATTGAAGAAGGTGAAGTTCCTGAAACTGAGGCTGAAGGAGAAGTGGCAGATGATGAAGGATCTAATGAGAATGTTGTAACTAGAGATGAGCCAGTGGAAGAAGGCGAAGAAGCAAGTGAGGATGATACGGCCAAACCTGTAGTTTCAAAAGCTAAGCAATCTAATACCCCTTCTGCTAAGCAAATCACAGATAAAATACTGAAGCAATTAGAGCAAACAATTTTATCTCGTATGGCAAAAGAAGGCGAAGTGGTAAGTCTTGGAATGCCAGCAGATTACGAACAAAAAGGAAGAGGTTTAGTTTATTCCTGTAAGGGCGGACATTGGGCCTGTATTGATTCTTTGAACTTTTTTAGATGTGAAAATAACTTTAAATATTATAAAGCTCAAAATAAGCCACCAACTTGCTTTCCTGAAAATGTTTATTTAACAGATCAGAATTGTTCCATGGCACAAGATAGAATGATTAATTATAATATTGATACAAAATTTTGTAAGTAAAGGTTAGGCAGCTTCTTTTTCAAAATCATCGCCCATGATTGAGAGATGGAATTTTTTCTCGCCTTTCTTTTCTTCTTTTTTCATTCCTTCAACAAAGCATCGAACTAATTCAGCATCGAATTGTGAACCACTAAATTCAATAAGCTCCTCGAAAGCAACATCAAAAGGAAGTCCTTTTCTATAAGGTCTACTCGAAGTCATAGCATCAAAAGTATCAGCAATTAAAATCATTCTTGAAAATAATGGTATATCATTACCCTTTAAACCTTTAGGATAACCTCTACCGTCATATCTTTCATGGTGATGTCTTGCGTAGTGTGCAATTTTTCTGAAGTCTTCAAAACCTCTTAAGATTTCTGCTGAAATCTCTGGATGTTTTTTCATTATTAAAAACTCTTCTTCATCTAATCTTTGTGGTTTATTTAAAATAGAATCAGGGATTCCGATTTTACCAATGTCGTGAAAGAGTGCGGCCATTTCAAGTTCATATAACTTTTCATCATTTAGCCCGTATTCTTTACCAGTAACAAGTGAGAAATAAGCAACTCTCATACTATGACCAAATGTGTAATGATCCCTACAATCTAAAGCATAGAGAATACTACGAGCGGCCATTTCACATACGCGCTTTTTCGATTCATTAAGCTCTTGAATTGTTTTGGCCATATTCATGATCGACATCGTTGTCGATAATGGGGTTCTCAAATGTTTCACTTTTTTAGACATAAGCTTTCCTAAAGGTCCTTAATACCTCTGTGTGTTTATCGGTTGTTTTGTGAAAAAATAAACAGTAAAATGACATATCTTAGTTAAAGAGGATAAGTTATTGAAATCTTTGGATTTTAGGTAAATAGGAATTATTGATGTTGTTTTTAGATACAGATGCAAATGGCTTAAAAAAAATTTTAGAAGATTATAAAA
>CAYGTU010000322.1:0-1760 GCA_964352945.1 uncultured Bacteriovoracaceae bacterium | reverse complement strand
CTGTCATATATTGATTGGGATAGGTTTAATTTGTATTCCTTTTCTTTTTTATTGGAAAAAAAATGAAAAAAGTTAAAAATACAGGTTCTATACCAAATTTTTTAGTTAAGTCTTTTCTTAAGGCAAACATAAGAAGAAAAGCATATTTAAAAAAAATAAACATATCTCGCACTTTGGATCGAGCAGCAGAAGAGCAAGTTAAAAGAGAAGCTAGAGATAAGCACAGTGTAATTAAAGGAAAGCCACAAGATAAAAGAGCACGTTTCTTAAAAAAATATTATGGTAAATTACCATTTTGGGAAAAAATCAAAGAAACTAATGTTTATGACGAGTTCGGAATTGAATCAGATGTAGACAAATTTGCATCCATATCCATGCAAATACTAAATGGATACCCTGAAGAAGTAATTGTTAATTTGAAAAATTGTCAGAGAATTTGGCCGAGTGGAGTAATGTTACTATGTTCATATTATCATTGGATTGAACTTAAAGCTAAACCATCAAAAGTACCTGCTAAAATAACTGCTAGATCAACAAGAGATTCAGAAATTAGTAAATACTTTGATTACTGTGGCTTAAGAAAATATTTTACTCATATCGAACCCCCTACTGAGTCTTCTATCTTTGATCCTAGTAGGGTTGTAAAAGTTGAACATGAAACACATAAAGAAAAATACAACGTTAGAATTGAAGAAATTTTTAAGTTAGTGAAAGATAATACAAAATTGAATAATAGTGATTTAAAGCGTTTTAAAAGTATAATATTAGGCGAACTTTTTATCAATTTAAGCGAGCATGGTGTTAACTACAGGCATTCAGGTTATAAGGGGGAAAATCTAGGTTGGTATGCAATGGCACAAGTCCATGAAAAAAGTGGTTTTATATCTATTTGTCTTGCTGATAACGGTATCGGAATAGCCAATAGTTTACTTACTGGACCATTAAGAAAGCTTGCTCTTAAAAAAATTGGAATGAGAGCTAGAAATAGTTTTGATGAAGGTAAGTATATTAAATTAGCCCTTGAGAAAAATATGAGTGGGGCTGTTGACGCATCGAACCCAGAAATGAAAATGTTTGGGCTTAAGGAAAGTTACTCGCAGGGTAGACATAGAGGAATGGGATTCTCAAGACTTACACGAGCTTCTGAGAAACTTGGAATTGAAGTACACATTTTATCAAATAAAGGGTATTTAAAATTAGATAGAAATGGAAAATTAACAACGAAGACTTACGAGAATAGGATTTTTGCGGGTACATTATTCAATTTAATTATACCATTGTCTGGAAAAGGTAAGAGTTTAAAATGATAAATTTAGCGAAAGATTTCTCTCCTGTTTTAAGGAACAGGAATAAGTATCAAACTGATGGCAAGTTCACAGCTATTGAATTTAGAAAAAAGTTTTTAAATGAACTAGATTCTCAAGAGTGGTGGGGCAATGAAAGTAAAACAATTTCAATTGATCTTAGTGACATTGATACCTTGGGGCCTTCATGGGTGAATGAAGCATTTGCTTATTTTGCCAGATATAATATTAATTCAGAAGCGCTATTTAAAAAGATAAATTTTATTGGCTTAGATGAAGTATGGAAAGAAATTATAGAACAAGAAATGAAAGATGGTTATAGTGGTGAAAACTAGACGATGTAAGTTATTTTTTAGCTCTATGCATGCTCTCCTATTGTTAACAGCAATAATCTACATTTCTTGTAGAGCAATAATTATTATAGAAACTTCAAGCTTAGATATAAAGTTTTTTATA
>CAYGTU010000321.1:0-1771 GCA_964352945.1 uncultured Bacteriovoracaceae bacterium | reverse complement strand
TTATTACTGCTTGTTATGCTGATATAAAAAAGGCTAAGGAGAAGGAGAAAAAAATACAGAAAGCTGAATCGGAGATTTAGCTAGAAGGTATTTTTCTAATTCCAAATCTTTTTCTTTTGCATTTAAAAACAAGCTAAAATCTTTAAACTTAACGATATTTATTTTTTTTTCTTTATTTATATAATAATCATTAATTATATTATCAAAAAATAATACCCATTCTGAGTTGGTTTTATTTAGGAGCTTTGATTTTTCACCACCAAAGGTTCTAATTAAAGCTTCAATATCCAGTTTACATGACCCACAACCTGTAGAAGCTTTTGTGGTATTTGATAGTGTAAAAAGACTCTTGTCACCTTTATTAAAAGCATCCAGCAAATCTTTCTCAGACTGATTATAACATCGACAAATGAGATCATCTTTGCAGACTAATACAATGTTTTCATTGGTAAATTTTTGAATAGCATCATGTAACATAAATAAAGGTAAAGAAGGCTTCTCTTTTGACGGATTTTTAATCTTTGTAATTTCACTTAAATTTAAACCTAAAGCACTATTTGAAATAAGTTCAAATTCAGTTTTAAACTCTGGGCTATCTTCTAAAGTAGTATAGCCAATATCATTTATTATATCTTTTTGATTAATATCTAGAAACATTTCGTAGTTCTCATTTGAAACTTTCATCTGAGAGCTTGTATTGAAAAATAATGGCTTTCTATTGTATTTTAAATTCATCTAAAAAGTTTCAGACAAAGTTAATATTTCTGCACCTGTCTCAGTTACTAAAACAGTATGTTCAAATTGAGCTGAAGGTTTTTTATCTTTCGTCACAACAGTCCACTCGTCTTTTAAGATACGGCAATATCTTTTACCTAAATTGATCATGGGTTCAACGGTAAAGGTCATACCTGGTCTTAATTCAATACCAGTCCCTTTTCTACCATAATGAAGAACTTGTGGTTCTTCGTGAAATTCTCTTCCAATTCCGTGACCACAATATTCTCTTACAACAGTATAACCATTACTTTCTGCAAGTTCTTGAATCGCAGCTCCGATATCACCTAAGAACGAACCTGGTTTAATTGTATTAATTCCGGCCATCATGCAATCATATGTTACTTGAACTAATTTTTTTAACTCATCCGAAACATTTCCAATAAAAAATGTTCTGTTAGTATCTCCATGCCAACCATTTAAAATCGTTGTCACATCTAGGTTAAGAATATCTCCATCTTTTAAAATATCCTTTTTATTTGGAATTCCGTGACAGATTACTTCATTTAAAGAAGTACACAGTGATTTAGGAAAGCCGTGATAACCAAGGGTTGCTGGAATTGCACCATGGTCAACCATATACTTATGAGCGAGTTCATCTATGTCTTGTGTAGACATACCTATCTCGAGCTTAGTTTCTAAGTAGTTAAGGGTGCTTGCTGCAAGGTGGCAAGTTGCTTTCATTAGCTCTATTTCTCTTTGTGACTTAATAGAAATCATTGATTATCTTACCTAGTTAAGTTATTTTTAATTATGAAAATTCAAGTTATTAGGCTCTCAACTTCTTCATATCATGAAAAGAATTTTATAGAAAAGGAAAAAAAATTAATTGAGTCTCTCAAAGAGGTTAGATATCAATTTTCACCTAGTAATTTTAGTAACTTGCCTACAATTTTGATTTCAAATTCAAATACTAAATTCAAGCAAATTCCAAAAGAGTTACTTGAACTAACAGAGTTAATTATTCATCCAAATTCTGGATATGACAATATTGATC
>CAYGTU010000320.1:0-1776 GCA_964352945.1 uncultured Bacteriovoracaceae bacterium | reverse complement strand
TGAACTAATTAAGGAACTAGTGAAAGTGCCTTAAAATTGATTTGTCTTTTTTTACAAGTAGATATTTATACCATATTTTTGGCGGAAAATTTTCAGATGGGCTAGCCATTGGTTTAACAATAGGAGCAGTATCTGGATTTTTAATAGGCCTTAGTGTAGGCTTTGATGTAGGCTCTGCTAGCGGTAGGTCAGTAGCATCAGATTCACCGACAAGTCCAAAGGATTTTGATGATTATGTTAGACAGTATAGGGAAGATTTTAGGATTTATGAAGATAAATATCAATACAAACATACAGGTCAGGAGTATGATAGAGCATATGAAAACTTTCAAAATACAATAGATAATTGTTACTATGGTCATTGTGCGTCTTATTGGGGTGAATACGGAGGAATGAGTGGTGAATCCAATATGCTTTTCAATCAAATGGGACGCTAAAAATAAGAGGAGATTGTGGTAAGTAAAGTAGTTGTAATTTTTATAGTTGTACTGTTTATTACAATATCTTGTATTATGTGCGGTTCATCTGAGCTTAATGATTTTAATACGAACACTAAAACAGTGCACATTCAAAATAAAAAAATTGCTCTGCCTTTAAAATTTGAAAAAGATGTAATAAAAAAAAGTTATAAAAAAGACAATTCCAAATCAAAGATTAATAATATATTAAAAAAAGATGTTATTAGTGAAGAAGCTAATGATCTTGAACATTTCATACAAAATAAAAGTAATGAAATACTTGTATTAGTTGAGCGTTATAGAAAGAATAAAGAACCGCTTATCTCGGAATTATTTTTAATTAGTAAAAATTTAGAGTTTAGGAGTTTAGAGCAAATATCAGATTTTGATATGCAAACTCTAGACAGTATTTGCAACTTAATTTCAAATCCCATCAACTCTTTTTTTGTAGAAATATCGGATTTTGGAAATATTGTATATAGAGAAGGAAGTTTAACTATTAATTCTAAAAGTTGTGGATCAGATTTAGGATTTATAAAAGCATTAGATAAAAAGAGACATTTAATATTTCAAGAAGATTTTAGTCCTCATAGTATATTTGAATTTGAAGAAGGATATCATTTAAAAATTGAAAAGGAGAATTTTATAGCGCTTTTTAAAAGAACGAACTTTCTTTTCGGTAAGTATAAAGGTCTTGCACTTTCTCATGGATATATTTTTTTTAAGAAAAAAAATCAACTTATTTTATTTTATAAAAACCTCGGGCGATAAACTCCGTTTACCACTATGCAAGTAGCATTTTTGTTTCACAGCTTAATACTTCCATGTGCTAAGGTTGCACAAATTTATTCGTCATAATGACGTTACGAGTAGAATTTTAGGCATTAATATTTGTGATAGAATAAAAGGACTAAAGGCTACCCGTCTAAAAAAAGGCAATAAAAATTAAAAAACAATAATTATTGCTTTAACATTTTTATATAAATTATTTGGCGAGTTAACTTTATCAGAAAAATAATGTTAAAGTCTTTTGGCAAACCGTAAAAATATAGCAAGTATAATCTCGATACTATTGTTGACGGGAACCGGGGCCCAACTTCGATTGAATGGATTCGACGGAATACAACGGTTACTCATCTAATGAAGGCCAGAAAATTTGAGCGGAAGGTTGCAAAAGACGAGATGAGAACGTCACGATAGAAAATTTTGTTAAACTTACACGGTGATCACTTGATACAGAGATGGATTGCTAACAGAGTTTTTGTTTTTTTTTATTATTTGGAGAAATATTTTTCAGACGGGTAGATGTTTACTCTTT
>CAYGTU010000319.1:0-1777 GCA_964352945.1 uncultured Bacteriovoracaceae bacterium | reverse complement strand
CCTTCAAAAGGTCTCCTCTCAAACCAGTAAGCACTCTCATTTATTACATCATTAGAAAATGTATGAACTAAACTATTATCAAATAAATAGTTTAGATCATTAAAGTAATCATTTGTTATAATATTGTCTTCAGGCATATTCCAGATGATAGCTACAGTTTCTGGGGTTACTTGATTGAGAAGTTTCATAAAAGTTTTTCGTCTTTAATTATTTGATCTAATATACCATTAATAAAGTTTTTCGACTCATCAGTACTAAACTTTTTACCTAATTCAATTGCTTCATCTAGAACAACTTTTGGTGGAGTATCATTAAAATATATTAATTCATAAATCGCTAATAACAACGTAGTGTGAATAACTTTTGAAAGTCTATTTAACTTCCAGTTACTTGAATATTTTTCAAGTTTTGAATTTAAGTCATTATAATTTTTTAAAACACCTTTTATTAATGAGAGCGAAAAATTCAAATTAGCAGCATCTAAATCAAAGCTCAAAGCTTCTTTTAAGTCATTAAAGGTTAACTCTAATTTAGAATCATCTTCACAAGAGATAAGTTCTTTTAGAGTGTCTTCAAAAATAGGAAGCTGTAAATGGAATAAAAATTGAAGGGCATATTCTCTGGCCTTGCTTCTTGTGTGGTTCACTAGTGTTCCTTATGTGTTTCTTGTTTTTCAAGATCTTTAATAAATTCGATTACATCATGGAAATTTTTATAAACTGAAGCAAATCTTACATAGGCAACAGGGTCTAAATTTCTAAGATACTTCATCATAATATTTCCAACTTCTTTTGAGGATACTTCTCTTTCACTTAAGTCGAAAATTTCTTTTTCAATATTATCTAAAACACGGTCTATTTGATCAGTTGAAACAGGTCTTTTTTGACATGCTTTTATGATTCCACCTTTTAATTTTTCTTTCGAAAATTTTTCACGACGACCATCATTTTTTACAATCATTGGCATAGAGATTTCTATTTGCTCATAAGTTGTGAATCTTTTTTGGCAGCTTTTATTAAGACATTTTCTTCTTCTTCTTACAGAAAAACCTTCATGTAATAAACGAGAGTCTATTACTTTGGTGTCGTTAATATGGCAAAATGGGCAGTGCATCGGAGGGTTATATCGCGGCTTAGCCTTCCTGTCAAAGGTCAAACCTTCCTAACTACCTAGAATTAGGAGCATTTTATGGTACTTAGCTCTTTATAAGAAAAAAATAATTCGTAATTTCAGCTTCATTACCCTGAAATAATTCATTTCCCTGAACTTTCTCTAAGAGTTTAATATGAAATTCACCAAAATATTCTTCAACATCATTCTCCTCAATACTAAACGGAGGACCGGAAACACCTGGATGTTTAAATGTTACAAGTAAGTATTCAGAATTTTGTATTCCTAGTTTAATTTTTTCTACATATTTGAGTCGAATATCTTTTGGTAGAGCAACAAGTGAGGCTCGATCAAAAATATAATGAGAATTGCTTAAAACTTCATTTGGTAGTTTAAAAAAATCACAGCAATATATAGTTATATCTTTAGAAATATAAATTGATCCATCTTCAAAAGTTGATTTTTTGTATTCGATTTTATTTTCAGTGAAAAATGATTCAACGGCCAACTGACTAAGTTCTACACCAACAACTTTAGCTCCAGTATTAGCGAGCCAAACCATATCAAGAGTTTTTCCACAAAGCGGGATAAAAACCTGTTTATTTTTAAGATCAACTTTTGAAAAGAAGTTTACCATAAATTGATCAGGTTTATTTTGATGAAATCA
>CAYGTU010000318.1:0-1859 GCA_964352945.1 uncultured Bacteriovoracaceae bacterium | reverse complement strand
AATAAAAACTGATTAAAAATACACGCTTATAAATTTAGATGTTTTTCATCTCTTGCATTTCATTCATTAGGAGAAAATATGGATAATTTTAGAATTGAAAAACCTTTTGAAACGAGACCACCAAGACTTAAAGATTTAGTGAATGAATATGTTATGGGAGATGTGTGGATAAGAGACACACCTTTTGGCCCTGTTACTGATTCACTTAAAGTTGCAGAGCATTTTGATATGAAACATCACAATATTCTTAGGGCAATTGATAAGTGTAATAAAGAACTTGGTACAGAACTCAGATTTGAGTTCAATAAAAACTTTATTGAAAACAGCTACTTAGGTGGTGCAAAAGGAAAAAAGAGGAAGACTAGAAAAGTGGATATAACAGAGTTTGGTCTAATGCTCCTGCTCTTATATATTAATTCACCGAAAGCCAGAATGATTTCAGCTGAAATTCTTTACAGATTTTTTATTTTAAAAACCTATATTGCTGGTCTTAATGAAAGTCAGATTGGTGCTTTAAAAGGTTATTACCGAAAAAGGATGGATAACTGAAAGAATGGCAAATCTTTAATGGAGAGATACTGGTCGGGAATGTATGTTATTAAGTATAAAAAGGCGGCTATATTTTGTCCGCCTTTGTGAGTGATATATGATTTTTAAACTAGTTATTTCGATGAAAGAACTAATGATAAAAATCTCTGACTATATTCCATAAGTTTTCTAAAAGACCTAACTAAGTCTAACCTCATGTCATCATTTTCTTGATCGCTTGTGTACAAAGGGCAAAGGTTTTCAATTACGAGAGTCTCACTGAGTAGAGAGGCTTGCATTTCTGACAATTCTTTAATTTTTTTCTTTTTGCCAAAAAGTCCTTTTGGTTTAAATGTCTTATACTCTAATTTTTGAATATTTAACTTCATATCGAAGCGATCAAAGTTGTCGCAAGTCATCGCCATTGAACTTCTTCCCATAGAGGATGTCACAGCAAGTTTAGAAGCATCCATATTTAGAGCTTGGGCTTGGATTTTCAATATTGAAGAATCTGCATAAGTAGAAAAACTTCCTAGTGCTAATAATCCTGCTAAAAACTTTTTCATAATTTATCCCCTTATTAAATTAATGGTTTTAAAAACCGTCTATATTAAAATTCTGTGTCTTTTTATTCTTTACTCATCAAACCTAGTTTTCTGAGAACTTTTAATCTCATTTTTATGCCCTAGATTTTTTGACCAAGACATATTATTTTGCTAGTAATTTATTTACAAGAACTATTGCGAACTTTCCTTAAGAAATCGTTTGCAGCCTTTTTCTTCATTCCGGCAAAATCAGCTGGAGTCGGATAGTCCCTAGATATTAAACTTCCATCAGCCTCAGCAAGAGTGGTTTGATATATTTTCCCATCATTAGATTTATTTAACTTTCTCATTGTTATTGTCCATATATACTTGTCAATCTTCTTTGGGAATTGACATCGCCGGCAATGTGGATCTTTGTATATCCTTGTTACTAGTGTGAAATCAGCTTGATCAAGCTCTACTGAAGTGTCTAACAAATATCCTTTAGCATTAAGTTCATCTGAAATTTCTGGAAAAGTAGACAGGAAGCTTTCAGTTGTTTTTAAAACACAGTTTTCTGCGAACACTGAAACACTTCCAAACACTAATAATCCTGCTAATAACTTTTTCATAATTTATCCCCTTATTAAATTAATAGTTTAAAAAACCGTCTAAATTAAAACTTTATGTTCATGTATTACTTAATTTTCTTGAGGAAATAAAATGACAAAAGGGAACGAACGCCTCTTCTTTCAAAAATGTTCCCCTCCACTTTTGAAATTAAGACATATGAATGCTTTAATTTTG
>CAYGTU010000317.1:0-1863 GCA_964352945.1 uncultured Bacteriovoracaceae bacterium | reverse complement strand
TGTATAGAGAACAGCAAATATCCTCTCAGTTTCAAAGAAGCAATTTAAATAAATTTGGAAATAATTGTCTAGGGGATTTAGTTTTTCCCACAGGGGATATTTACCGAGATCTTAAAGCATTTAAAATTGCAGGAAGAGTAATTTCTGATTGGACAAATTATTTCTACAACGAAAATAATGAAAATAAAATATTACGATTAGAGTCTTCAAAAGATTCAGACAATAACGAAATTGTACGATTAAAACTTTTTTTAATAGACAAAAATGGTGAATTTATTGCTCAAAGTATAAGTAATGATGAAACGATTAATCCGAGTCAGGAAAGAATAGATAAATATCTAAATGGAAATGTTTATAAAACAACTAGAATTTATTCTATGGTCAAAAACAATATTGAGCTTCATGGGCAAGAATATGATTCCGTTATTAGTGAAATCAAATTTATCTCTCCTCAGGGTGAGTATACTTGCAGGGTTGGTGAAGATGTAAATTGTCGCTGCTTGCCTCAGAAATCCATGTAACTTACTGATATTATGTTTAATTTGTTAGTAAATGTATTAAATGAAAGTCTTTTTTCTCCGAAAAGTACTTATGAAATTCATTTTGCTTTTATTCTTAATTTCATTTCAAGTCTACTCTCAGACACCTTCAGAAATTGCAAAAAATACTATTTCTCAAGTTCGAAGCGAAACAGATCAAGCAAGAAAGCTACTCTTGCTAGAAAAAGCTGAGACCCAGCTCTTAACCGAACTTACAAATTGGAATGATATTCAAAAGGTCGGTGGGCATAAATTCTTAACACTTGATCCTGAGGGAATGTATCAGGGTACTTATTCAAGTTGGCTTGATTCCTATGAGAAAAAAAAGTATCGAAAAATTTTAAAATCCCTTGTAGATAAAGATTTTTCAGTTTTGACGAAAAAAAATATTAAATTTATTAATACTTATAGAAGGCAAACACATTTTTTAAGAATGACTTTTAATATGTTTGATGAAGCCCATATTCCACCAGAGGGTTTGCAAAAGTTTGTTGTTCATTCTGGAAGATTGAAAGATTTGATTGATATTGCAAAAAAAAGTGATTTTAAGTCTAAAACCGGAAAGCTTCAAGAAAAAGCAATAATGCTTTTAGAGCTCTATGATAAATTTGATTTAAAGCAAGAAGCTGAATCGATCCGGTTTATTTCAAATGATGATTTTAAAGAGTATTTTAGAAGAATATGTGATTCTATTTATCATGAACTTAGCAAACCCGAACTAACGGTAGAAGAATTTCATTCAGTCAGAAAAAAAGTTAAAGAAATTCAATTTGCCCTCAAAGATATTATTGATAATTCACCAAAAGCCACTCATTTAGTTGAACTATTTGATGAAATAGATCAAATTCGTTCGGAAATGGGAGACGTACACACGATGTATATCAAGTTAAAATACTTTAAAGAAATTGAATATACAAAACACACAATTAAAATGTCACAGACTTATAAAGATGCAATGGAGTCATTAATAAAAGTAGGTGAGAAAAATATTTGTTCAGTGAAATTTGCGAATTTTTCTAAGATGATAAACTAGGCATCATTGCTGATGCCTAGTAATAGATATTTATTTCTCTAATTCTTTAACTGCATTAAATGCATTTGCTACACCACCATTATTTGAGAGTGTACTAAAAAGTACTAAATCACTTGTTCCAGGCTTATTAACCTGTAACAGAGGATATTTTGTAGAAGTAGCTTTCATAAGTGAAATCATCTCATTGGCCTTAAGATCTTCTTTAAAAGACATAATTAAAGCAGCTACACCAGCAGCAGCAGGAGACGCCATAGATGTCCCTGAATAAGTATCGTACTCATTGTCTGGAGT
>CAYGTU010000316.1:0-1865 GCA_964352945.1 uncultured Bacteriovoracaceae bacterium | reverse complement strand
GATCTACACAACGTTGAAATTTTTCTCTTGATTTTGCAAGTAAGCCTTGGGCGCCCACAATATTTTCATTTTCATAGTGATATAAAGCTGAAGCAACTTGAATGATCGCCCAATAGACATTTCTAGCTGGATCACTTCTATCTTCTAACCAAACGTGTTCAAGTGCTTCATGACAAAGCCAGTACTCTTGGGCGTTGTAGCAATCAATTCCTGCTTTTATTCTTAATAAATGGTCTGGACCAAATTTTCCAAAGGGGTAGTCATCACTCACTAAAATCCACCCATAATCGAAAGTCCCGAATCAACATAAATAGTTTGTCCTGTAACTCCATTTCCAAGTGAGCTCGTTAAAAATAGAGCCGCCCCACCTACATCTTCAGGAGTAACATTTCTTTTTAAAGGAGCAAGTTCTTCAACTTGATTTAAAAGTGTTCTAAAACCAGCAATGCCTGAAGCAGCTAGAGTTTTAATTGGTCCAGCCGAAATAGCATTTACTCTAATTCCAGATTTTCCAAAATCTTCGGCTAGATATCTTACGTTTGCTTCAAGAGCAGCTTTAGCAACTCCCATAACATTATAATTTTTTATTACTTTTTCAGCACCATAATAAGTCATTGTTACGATTGATCCATTTTCATTAAATAAATCTTTGAGTGCATTTGCTGTAGAGATTAATGAGTAAGCCGAAATATCCATGGCCAGAGTAAATCCAGCTCGTGAAGTTTCAGAAAATGAACCAGATAAATCATTCTTATCTGCAAAAGCTAATGAGTGAATTAAAATATCAAATTTTCCCCATTTCTCTTTTATTGTTTCTATCATCTTTGGATAATGATCATCTTTTTGTACATCAAGTTCAAAAGTAAAATCTGCACCAACCTCAGAAGCTAATGGAACAACTCTTTTTTCTAAAGCTTCATTTAAAAAACTTAAAGCAACACTTGCTCCATGTTCTTTTAATTTTTTTGTAATTCCCCATGCAATTGATCTATCGTTTGCAACTCCAAGTATTAATGCTTTTTTTCCTTCTAGTAATTTCATACTTTTTTCCTATGTTTTTATCTTACAATTCGTTACACGATACACTTTTCACTCAAATTTTACAAAGCCTTGACATTAATCAAAGTGATCCCATGTTATACATAAGAAGAGACAAGATAACTGTTTAATTACAAATAGTTGTTGCACCTCATTAAGGAGAAGATGATATGAATGTATTATTGCACTTCCAAAAAATGGATCAGAGCTTGGCCCTTAAAAACTACATCCTGAAGAAATTTGAAAAACTTAAAAAGTTTGTTAAAGAAAGTGCTGAATTAGAACTTTATTTTAATTTTGAAAATAGAGTCTTTTCACCTGCACTTGTGATTTCAGCAAACGGTAAAAGAGAAGTTTTTCGTGCCAAGAGTGATAACGCCTATAAGGCGGTTAACATGGTCTATAACAAGGCAAAAAACAAGTTTTCACACAACAAATAGCTACCCTTGTTAAACGCAAGGTCTCTCCCGGGATGAAAGTCCCAGCAAAAGGCCAGAGCTCTCATTCTGGCCTTTTCGCGTTTTAATGATACTAGTCACTTGATGCGACGCAACTCATCTTATAGTTATTAAAATTCCAGACTGTTTATGTTAGGTTATTGGACATATAAGACATTTCTAAAGAGGCTAAATGAGCAGAACACTAGTTCCTGAATATATTAAAAAACTTCAAACATATAAAGCTGGAAAGCCTGTTAGTGAACTTGCAAGAGAAAGAGGGTTAACAAAAATTTCTAAACTTGCTTCAAATGAAAATCCGCTTGGCCCAAGTCCTTATGCAATTCGTGAAATGACTTATGATTTATGGAACTGTCATCAGTATCCAGA
>CAYGTU010000315.1:0-1920 GCA_964352945.1 uncultured Bacteriovoracaceae bacterium | reverse complement strand
GTGTTATTTTTAAAAAGGGGCAATAAATGTTTTCTAAAAATGCAAATTCACTTTCGAGTATGGATGAAGAAGTTTTTGGTTTTATTAATTCTGAGTTTAAAAGACAAAATGATGGTCTTGAACTGATTGCTTCAGAGAATTACTGCTCAAAGGCAGTTATGGAAGCACAAGGTAGCGTTCTTACGAATAAATACGCTGAAGGTTATCCTGGAAAAAGATATTATGATGGATGTGAATTCGTAGATTCAATTGAATCTCTTGCGATTTCAAGATTAAAAAAAATATTTGGTGCTGAATACGCAAACGTACAACCCCATAGTGGATCTCAAGCAAATATGGCAGCATACATGGCCATTCTTGAACCAGGTGAAACTGTTCTTGGAATGGATCTATCACAAGGTGGACATTTAACTCATGGCTCTCCTGTAAATTTCTCCGGAAAATTATATAAAGCTGTTCATTATGGAATTGATGAAAAAACAGAAATGATTGATTACAACATCATTGAAGATGTTGCAAAAAAAGAAAAACCTAAAATGATTATTGCGGGTGCTTCAGCCTATCCACGTGCAATTGATTTTAAAAAATTCAGAGAAATTGCTGACTCTGTTGGGGCAAAACTATTAGTTGATATGGCCCATATAGCTGGCCTTGTTGCTGCAGATGAACATCAATCTCCAATTGGTATTGCTGATATCACGACAAGTACAACTCATAAAACTTTAAGAGGACCACGTGGTGGAATTATTCTAGCAAGTGCAGAATGGGAAAAAGTATTAAATTCAAAAATCTTTCCTGGAATCCAGGGGGGACCTCTTGAACATGTTATCGCCGCTAAAGCAGTAGCTTTTAAAGAAGCACTTGATCCATCTTTTAAAATTTATCAACAACTTGTTGTGAGAAATGCAAAAGTTCTAGCTGAAGCTTTAATGAAAGGTGGAATTGATATTGTTAGTAATGGTACAGATAATCACCTCATTTTATTTAAAACTGATTCTGTTAATATGTCAGGTAAAGAAGCTTCAACATTTTTAGAAGAAGTTGGTATTACTTGTAATAAAAATATGGTTCCAGGTGATAAAAGATCTCCTTTTGTTACGAGTGGTATTAGACTTGGAACTCCTGCCCTTACGACGAGAGGTTTTGTAGAAACTGATATGGAAGTTGTAGGTAAACTTATTTGTGATGTCCTTAAAAATCCAGGTAATGAATCTGTTAAGAAAAATGTTAAAGGAACTATTAATGAGCTTACTCAGAAATATCCTGTTTATAAGTAGTTTTTTATTTTTAAATATAACTCTTGCTGGTGAGTGGAAACCACGAGCAAGAGAGCATTTTGAAAATTATAAAATTGAAACGGATGACTTTAATATGAGTTATCGTGGTTTTACAAATACATTTAATTATTGGTTTGAAGAAAAAGAAAAATATTCATTAGGAATTGCTCTCTCACCTATTCTTGGTAAATTAAGTGCCGGTGATACTCTTTCAGAAAATACTCTGGGTGCGAAAGCTTCTATGCAAATTGCGGGGCTAGAGTTTAAATATTTTCCACTGACATCTCTTCAGTTGCTTTACATAAGAACTGGACTCTTTCACCATACCCTAAAAGGTGACAAAGATGAAATTAGTGGAATAGGATCCCTTCTAACAATTGGATATGAAATCCCCTATAAAATGGTTAATTTTGCTCTTGAAGTAGGATGTAGAAAAATTATGTTTGAAGATGACATCGATGCTTCTGCAACAACAATAGCTTTAGGTGTTCATTTTTATAGAATGTAAAAAGCTTATAGGCATTTTATGGAAAAAGATTTTTGGATTAATAAATGGAATTTGAATCAAATTGGATTTCATCATAATAAACAGGAGCAGTTTATGGTAAGCTTCGTGTCTAAGTTTGATGTGATTTATTGGGAG
>CAYGTU010000314.1:0-1930 GCA_964352945.1 uncultured Bacteriovoracaceae bacterium | reverse complement strand
CGGTCATACTGTGAAATGGTTTATAAGCGAGTTTGTCTCTTAAAAAGTGTCCACTTTTAAAATAACTTGTGTGGATAATTATAGCTTTTCCATCTTTCTCTTCAAAGTTTAGTATTTGAACGCCTGTAGAAGTATTGCCTTGAGCATAAGCAATTTCTAATTCTCTTTTTTCTCTATCCACTCTAACGACTTTAAGAGCAACAGCAATTCTTAAACCAAAAGGCAGGGTAAGATAGTTAATAAGAGACATATTTGATTCAAAAGTTGGAACATCATCTTCATCTCTTGAGTGAATACGATTTGATTTTTCAGAGTATAGTTTTCCAAAATGAACCTTAGGCCCATCAAAAACTTCTTTTGGGCTCGATTTCGTCATGACATCCCAAACTTCTTCGACTGAGTAATCATATTTATATTTCTTAACTTGTTTATACATTTTTGAAAGATCATCAGTAGAAGTGATACTTGCTTTTAACAAGTGAAGATCACCAACTTCAACTTCTTTAGCATCTACCATTTCAGTTAATTTATCTAAATCTTCAATAGTACTAATATGTTTATATCTATTGTTGATATCTTTTTGATCAGATTCAATACTTTCAAAAGTTTGAGAATAAGTAAGAGTTGCACTTACAAATAAGATAATACTTATTAGTTTTTTCATTTTTCTGCCCCTGTTAATAAGTAATTGTAGGGCAAGAAGATTTACGGATGGAGAAAATCCCTAGATTTTGAAATTTTTACACTACAGGGATTGAAGTCCTAGCTTATTTGAGGCCTTAAATTTTTCAGATAACAGGTATTTACCCTCATCTTTAGCAATTTTTCCACCATAGTTTTCGGTATCATGTTCAAAAATAACCTTTAAATCCTTTTCAATAATTTGATCAAAAATTCTAATTTTATCACTACAGCTTATCCCAGGATTGATATCATAACCCATTACCCAAGGGATATTCACATGGTGACCCATAGGGCATATATCAGCTAAATAGATATATTCATTATCATAGGGATGTATTTGAAAAGGTGTATGGCCATGACTCATGAGATATTTTATTTCATAGTCATCAATTTTAAGAATTAAATCCTTTGTCTCATCGATCCAATGTATTTGATTCTTACTTTCATAGTATTCAATTAAGACTTTATAATAATCACTCTGAAAACTTCCAGCATCTCTCATAGTTGGATTCAATGAATAGTTCCAATGGCTTTTAGATAAATAAAGTGTTGCATTTTTAAATAGGGGGACAAACTTTTCATTGTCTATCGTTCCAAGTCCTCCAACATGATCAAAATGCAAATGCGTTAAAATAATGTCCGTAACTTGATCAGGAGAAATATTTTTTTCCTCTTTGAGGATTTTTACTATTGGGTTTTTGAATCCATTTATCGCAAAGCGTTTGTCAAAACTTTCTCCATGATAATCGCCGATGCCTGAGTCAACAAGTACGACTCTGTTTTTTATTTCAGTCATGAATACTCGTAAACTCATTTCGATTCGATTAAATTCATCTGCCTGAATAGCTTTTGACCATAATGGTTTAGGAATTATTCCAAACATGGCCCCACCATCAAGCTTAAAAGTTGCAGGGTGTAATAAACTATATTTTGCCGTCATGCGTTCAGTCCTTTCTCATCAAGTTCTACAAGTTTTAGAGTCATAATTTTTAGTCTATGATTTCTCTTAGTTTATTTATATTATTAATGCTTAGCAATTTTAATTTTGTAATAAGAAAGTTATAAGTAAATGTTAAATTTTATATGGAGAAACTATGAACGTTCATGAGTATCAGGCTAAAGACTTGATGAGAAAATTTGATATCAGCGTTTTAAAAGGTGATATCGCAGAGACCCCAGAACAAGCAGTGAAAGTTGCTGAAAAACTAGGTGGAAAAATTTGGGTTGTTAAAGCACAAATTCATGC
>CAYGTU010000313.1:1380-1947 GCA_964352945.1 uncultured Bacteriovoracaceae bacterium | reverse complement strand
GTTTTAGAGGAAGCGTTTTCATCCTAGATGAGTCAGCTTAGAAAAGACGTGTTCTTCTAAAATTTCACATTTTCTTTTTATTCACTACGTTTAGTACGAAATTTTTTCGTTTAAAATGTTCCGAATTAAGATATTCAACTCAAGGTATTTTTCTTGGATATATATGGGTTCAAGAAAGAATATTTCTTCCGAAGAAAATTAGTTTTCAGTGAAAAAATTATGTCCTATATAATGTGCCAATGCAGTTTGCGTCAGAATCAAATAACTTGTCGAATATCCCTAACTTTATACTGCTTCAACTCATTGAGAAATTGCTTATTCGCCTTTTTAAGAATAGATTTCAATTTGCACGCTGGATTTAATCGGCACTGAGACGAGTCGCTGTTAAAGCATTCAACTAGATCGAAATCTTCAAATTGTAAAATGATCTCTGCAATATTTTTTTCGAGTGTTTTTGGTCTTAAAGAAATTCCACCCGTTGGCCCCGTGGACGAATCAATATACCCAAGCTCTGCTATTTTAGGAACACCGAGGCTTAAGTGGGTGTTTTTGAGGGTCTAGTAGGGT
>CAYGTU010000313.1:0-1370 GCA_964352945.1 uncultured Bacteriovoracaceae bacterium | reverse complement strand
CCCCCCTCCTCTTCGAGGGAGTAGGCTCTTAAAGACAATCCACCGCTTCGCCCCGTCGACGAATCAATATACCCAAGCTCTGATAAATTATTTACAACGACACTTAAGTGATTTTTTTTCACATTATAGTATTCAGCAATCTCCTTTATTGTTGCCTTTTCTTTTTCTTGAAGAAAAATTAGCACTCTAAGTGCATAATCAGTTTTTAGATTAAGTTTCATTTAGCATCCAAAAAATTAGTCCTTCTGACTATTAGCACAATAAGATAGAAAATAGAAGTACCTAAAACTGATGTTCCAATAAAATATTTAATTAACTCACTTGGTAAGTCAAATTCGTATACGGAAGAAAGTAAAGCTATAGCACCTCCTGCTGGATGAAAAATCTTAAGCACCCTCATTAGGTAAATCGAAAACGAAACGGCCAAGGCAACTTTCAAAGAAGAATAGCTTGGAATTATCAGATAATTCAAGGATGTACCGATTGCACAGGAAATAAGATATCCAAAGACCATATTTTTATAACTGGAAATTTTTTCGTTTGGAGAATTAAACAATATTGCAGTTGAGGCACCAAATGCCCCAACTAGTATAGTTACTCCCCAAAACTTCAAAAAAAGCTCAGAAATTAGACCAAAAAAGAAAAGGCTCAAAAAAGAGGAAGTCAGTATTATTAAATTCTTATTTTTTCTCATTTGATGAATGGGAGATAAATGGATCACTTAAAATACTTTTTGATGG
The DNA here is from genome assembly GCA_964352945.1 of uncultured Bacteriovoracaceae bacterium. GTDB lineage: Bacteria > Bdellovibrionota > Bacteriovoracia > Bacteriovoracales > Bacteriovoracaceae > CAYGTU01. The sequence continues at coordinate 630 of CAYGTU010000313.1, read as the reverse complement.
AACTCCAGATAAAAATACCGTTTGCTTAATGCTCTTAACTAAAATGGGATCGCCACAAATCATAACGATAGTATTTTTCTTATCAAAGTTTAATTCTTTTATTAAATCTACAAGATTCCCCTTAAGGAAACCTTCTTTATCCTCTCCTTTTAAAAAAACTGGATGATAAGAAAAGAAGTCGAATTCTTGCTCGATAGTTTTCAAGTTCTCTACCATGTACAAGCTATCAACCGTTAATCCTCCATGAAAAAGCTTAATGTTTCCCATTTCTCCACTAGACACGGAGTCTTTTAAGACTCCATAAAGAGGTGCTAGTCCTGTTCCGACGCCAATGAGCAAAAGATCTTGTCCGTTCATTTCATCATTCAAGCAACATTCACCAAGTGGTTCAGATAGTCTTATCGTTTTATTGGTTAGATCTTCGTCGTATAACCAATTCGACAATTCTCCACCAGGAACTTTCCTGATGTGAAATTCCAATTCTTGATCTCCCGTCTGACTTGCTATTGAATAAGACCTACAAACCCCATCTTCGCGAATAATATTTGTAAATTGCCCTGCCTTAAAATGGTAATCTTTCAGGGTTTGGATCTTTAAAACAACTACTGAATCCGTAATTCTTTCTTGCGA
>CAYGTU010000312.1:0-1952 GCA_964352945.1 uncultured Bacteriovoracaceae bacterium | reverse complement strand
CCAGTACCTGCTTTCAATTCTTGATAAGCTAAACCAGAAGCTGTTTTTTTAGCTCCAGCCTTAATAAAATCTTCAAGAAATTTCTTACCTGATTCAACTTCAGTAGCTGCAGATTTTTTCATTCTGTCTCTAAACATTTCTTGAATTTTTGGTTGGTATTGAGCAACTTGAACTTGAGCTGGTTTTTCTAAAGCAGCATCTTTAAGACCTACATACAGAGCTTCAATTTCATCATTTGTTAAGCTTAATCTTGCTAGGTTTGATCCAAGCATGTTCCCCATAGTATAAAATGTTTTATCTTGCTCAGAAGTAATCTTTTTGTCACTTTTATTACAAGCAGTAAAACTAAGTACAATTAGAAGAGATAAAATTAATTTCACAGTTCATCCTTTTTTTTAAGTTATTGATATATCTATAAAATAATAAAACCGTTTATCTATATGTGCAACCGATTTGATTTAATTTTGCTTAGTGTTATTAACAATAATACTAATGATCCTAATACAGAGCATATTAATCCCACAGGAATTTCTATCCCTCTGACTGGTAACTCATAGCACAATCCATCTAATAAAAGCATCACAGTCCCTGCTAATAAGGGCATGAAAAGAATTTCAAACTTTAAGCCTTTCTTTTTAAATAATATTCTACAAGTATGAACAAATACTAATCCTATGAATGAAAAAACTCCAAAATGATTAATCACTGTAAAAGTTAATAAAAAGCTCATTAGTAATGATTTTTTATTAACACTACTTTGATCGATATTATGATTTAGACAAAAGTCAGGTCCAAAAATTAATTGTCCAAAGCGAGGTAAAAGCTTCCAACTAGAGAGATAACAAAATATGAAAACAGAATAGACAGTAATTAAATCTTCAAAATTTACTTGTTTGAAGTTTCCGAACCAAATTGAAGTTGGGAATTCAAATTGTGAAGAAAGAACAAAAAATTGTATCAAAGAAAAAATGGCCCCTACCAGTAAATTTATACAAAGCCCGGTGAGAATAAGAAACTTAGATGAAGATAAATTGAATCTTTTTGTGAAAATATAAAGAAATAAGAAAATTATACTAAAAAAAATCCAACTAATTTTAATTAAACTAAAAGAATTTTCGAACATCATTTGTAGGAAATACGAATTGATGATAATAAAAACACTGATTCCATCAATTCCCAAAGTAGAGGGAGAAGCAAGATCATTTTTGCAAACACCTTGAATCATACTTGTCGAAAGTGACAAACAAGCCCCAACAGCAAATGTAGCTCCTAATCGGAATAAATCAAGATCAAACAATTTCTACATCCTTAAAGTTTATTATCTCAGAGCAGACCGCTTCAAGAAAGGATTTATCATGATCGACCACTAAAATCTTCCTATCTCTTGAAAAATTTAAAATGATATCTCTTAGTAATGAAATTTTTTCTTCATCTAAGTAACTCGTTGGTTCATCTAAAAAAATATAATCTTCTGAGAGATGAAAGCTTATTAATAGCTTTAATATTTGTTTTTCCCCACCTGAGAGAACATTGAATTCATTTTCAAGTATAGAAGATAATTCAAATGACTTTATTGAAGAAAATAGTTCACTATTCGAAGGAAAAAAATTCTCTAACACTTGCCTAACTGTGATGTAACTACTCGTTTGAAGAGGAAGCTGATCCATGTAGACAGCAGCATTTCCTAAATTAAATTTCAATTTTTTTAATAAAGTAGTTTTTCCACAACCATTAGGACCGCATAAACCAATTATTTTATTATTTTCTAATAGAGAAATTATTTCAGACAAAAAAAAGCTCCTATAAAAGGAGCTTAGCATTAAGATTATATTTTAAAAATCATTATTCTTCTTCTTCATAAAATTCTTCTTCCTCAACTTCCTCTTCTTGCTCTTCATATCTATTTGATGCTGGAGCTCTAGTTGTAGTTCCATTAGTTCTGCCTAATACAC
>CAYGTU010000311.1:0-2015 GCA_964352945.1 uncultured Bacteriovoracaceae bacterium | reverse complement strand
ATACAGGAAGACTGTCTTTACAAAAACGAATCATTGAATTAGTCGATCTGTTTGCAAAGGCCCAGCAAAAAAAAGATATCAACGAAGATACATATTTACTCATTGCTGGAAGATTCGACTCCCTCGCTTTTCAATTTGGTAATATTTATCAACACGAGGGTGAATATTATAGAATGTTTGACCGGGCCACATCAAAATACCCTAAAGAGATTCTAGAAAAAGTCATATTTTTAGGAAATATTAAAAACTCTGAACTAAAAAAGTATTACTGTGAAGCTGATTTATTTGTAAGCTTTAGTACTTATCATGATGAAGATTATGGGATGAGCGTTGCTGAAGCTGGCTCTTGTGGGGCCCCACTTCTTTTAACTGACTGGGCAGGCTTCTCTTCATTTAAGAAAAATGATTCATGCCAACTCGTAAAAACTTTTTTGACTACAAAAACACCTGAATTCGATCAAGAACATGCCTATAGAAAGCTAGTTAACATGCTGCAAACTAAACAAAATGTCTCTCGAGAAGAAACAGCTCAAATTTTTTACAAGGAGCACTCCATAAACTCAATCTCTAAAAAAATAAAAAGCTGCTTAACAGATGAAGCAGATACATTTGAAGGGTTTAATCGCTTGCTAGCAAGTCTTGCCCACTCAGAGAGAACCTATCAACACACATTTTATAACCAAGTAGATAGAAAATTAAATGAGAATTATCTCAAGGTTTATGAGGCTTATGTTAGAGATTATTGAAAAACAAATCCTTAGTTCTTCAGAGCACCAACTCAGATCTAAGAGATGGGACCAAGGTGACATGTCAGAGATGGCAAGTGCGATGAAAAATAGATATACCCCTGCTACTTTTGATTATTTCCTTGAACTCAATCCAAGTTTCATCACACAATATAAGAATTTAGATAATATAGCTGAATACCCCGTAGTTATGTTAAGAGATGGTTTTTTAGGAATTTTTTATTTTTTTGTTAAAAACCCTAAACCTTATAAGGAATTAAAAACTCTTTTCTTGATACCCAAGAAATTTTCTAGCTTGGTTCCTAAGTTCTGGAAAGAAAACGTTTTGTTTTATTCAATCAAAAATATACACCAATCTCATCCTATTAATCATGTCTATATTTATGGGGCCCTTACGTCAGATAATTTCATCTTCAACACTATTGCCCAAAGTGTTGAGAAAATTAGTAGTTTAATTCCTACTAAAGCCAGAGTTTCATTAATGTCCACTTTTAAGCATCAATACTTCTTTGAGTATAAGAATGAAATAGAATATGCACTATCATTTCTAAAAGAAATGTACAAAAAAAGAGGGTTTGACTTAGAGTGTATCGATGAATATAAAACTGAAATTTATGAATCTGCAGATCAATCTTGTGGATTTATCAATATAGATGATGATCATTTTATTATAAATGATGATTACCTAAGTCATTATTTTAGTTCCAGAGGTGCCTCAAGTCTTAGAGAAAATAGTGCGATTGAGGAGAATGTTATAAAAACAATAAAACTATCTCCTTATCACTCACTGTATCTCGAAACAGCAGATGAAAAAGCTTTTACCTTCAATATAATTGAGGAAATGGTAAAACTAAAACTTCATTCAATCCCAATAAATTATTTAAATCATGAATTTTATGAGCATGCAAAAAAAATATTCAAAACAAATTTTTTAATTTCATAAAATTTATTTTTCAATGTTGATATTGTTATAGAAATCGATTGCATCTGATATATCCCCATCAAAGCTAATCCTTTTATCATGTAGAACAACTCCTCAACTACACAGTTTTTTCAAAAGTTCTTCATCGTGACTTATAAGAATTGCCGCTCCTGATTTTTCAATCATTGCTGTGATCCTATTTGATATCTTTTCATTAAAGAAATTATCAGCACCTGAGAAAACTTCGTCTAAAATAAGTAAGTCTGATGGGGATGAGGAAATAATACTTAGGAATATCCTTGGTTTCATTCACGTACTATAAGGTTTCACATGCGTATCGTGATAGT
>CAYGTU010000310.1:0-2043 GCA_964352945.1 uncultured Bacteriovoracaceae bacterium | reverse complement strand
ATAAATATCTTTAACTTTGGGGTATTTCTCCAATAAATCAAACTGTAATTTTTTGAAATTTCCCGTGATATAGCTAAAGTTTAATTCCAAGGCGTATTGAAAGGTTTTCCAGAATGCCTCTTTAGCTGTTCTAGAAATTATTCCATCAAAAATTAGATGTGATAAAAAACCCAAACCATAGAAGAAAAATATATAAACTAGAACAAGAATCCAACTTAATTTTAAAATAGCAAATGGAAGGATACATAATCCAATCAATGTACCTATTAAATGCATTAGAATTACATTTTCATTTAAATGAATCGCAAAAAAATAATCTCTATAATTTTCAAAATCATCCGGATTTAAAGAATTTATTGCATTTTTTCTTTCAAGCCGAGTTGTGTTGGATTTCATGTGTTTCCTTGAATTTCATTCTTTCCTTATTTTAAATTAAAAACTAAAATAATTCCATATGACACTTACTTGTGAAACAAATTTAAACACTCAACCTTTAAAGTCTCATCCTATCTTTAACAATTGGGAAGTGATTACTAAAGGCTGGTATATTGCGTGTAAATCAAAGGAACTTAAAAAACAATCTGTTCTGTCTTTTAAAATTGGAAAGCAGAAACTTGTTATTTTTAGGGATAATGAAGGTAAAGTTAGTGCAATGGATGGCTTTTGTCCACATATGGGTGTCGATCTATCCATAGGAAAGGTTGTAAATAATAATCTTCGCTGTTTTTTCCATCACTGGGAATACAACAAGAAAGGCCAATGTGTTCATATTCCAGCTCAAACTGAAATACCTGAAAAGGCGAGAATTCAAAGTTATGCCACAGAAGAAAAATATGGCTGTATTTGGATTTATCCTGAAGCAGATACTCAAGAGAGAGTGCTCGAAATTCCAGGATTAGAGAATCAAGAAGTTATTTATAAAATTGACCCATCTTATCTTCGAACATGTCATCATCATATTACAATGATCAATGGGATTGATCCTCAGCATTTAAAAACTGTTCATAATATTTCAATTGATATGAACCTAGAGATTTTATCTAACAAATCAAACCAAATTGAAATTAACTTAGCTGGGGATTTCCCTCAGGGTAATCTCAAAGAAAAATTAGCAAAGTTCATGCTTGGTAATAAATATGCTTACTCTATGAAATATAGTGATGGATGTATCGGTGGTCTCACTATAATGAAAAATGTTAAACTTTTCAATCGATTTAAGATAATACCAGAACTTCATATGATCTTTGCTTATCAAACAAAAGATAGAGGTAGTTCTCAAGTAACGCCAATTTATATTGCTAAAAAGAGAAAGGGAGTATTAGGAAAAATAACTTCTCATATATGTTTAATGATGACCAAAATACTATTTAAGGCATTACAAGGAGAAGATGGGGCTGTGTATGAAAATATTCGTTTTAACACTGAAACTTTATTACCTATAGATAAACCTGTAACAAAATATATTCAATATATTAACAAACTTGAAACCAGTCTCTGGTCTAATAAAAACTAATCTTTTTTCTTAAAAATATAATCACCTGATTCAAATTTTTGATTTAAGTATCCATCAGTTAAAACAGGTAAACTTGTATTATCTTCAACTATTACACCAGGACCCATTCGCGAACCTGCGCCGATAAAAACATTTGATCCAATATTTATTGCTTTAACATATAAAAGCAATTTATCTCCTCTAGGTGTATTAACATGAGACACAAATTCCATTTTTTCTCCAAAGATGACATTATTTCCCACATTTAATAAAGGCCTATCATTTACTGTTGTATTGGGAGTCCAATAAACCTTCTTCCCTATTTTTGCGCCCCATAATCTTAACCAAAAACTATACAGTCCAGAGATTCGAAGAAGTGCTTCAAACTGTGGAACAGCAAAATAAATTAATTGAAATTGATGACTAGCGTACCAAATATTATATTTTTTTTCAGCAAGATCAAATCTTCCTTCTTTTAGTGGAAGAAATAAATTATGAATTCTAAAGCATAAAACAGGTAAGAAATAAATTGATAGGATTATCCATAAGAT
>CAYGTU010000309.1:0-2060 GCA_964352945.1 uncultured Bacteriovoracaceae bacterium | reverse complement strand
CCGTATTTTGGTGAAAAATCATTTTTAAAATGAGAAAAATATTTTTCAAGGAATGTAAGTTGCTGTAATTGTTAAAAGGAACCGCGTAGCTTTAGAAGGATTTAAAAATACCGAGTTTTACCATGGTAGATTTTAAAGTTAATTCTGTATCATCAACTTCATAAACTGTTTTGAAATTCATAAGGTATATGTCTGCCATAAATCCCCAATCTGGTTGTACATGATAAGATAGTGCAACTTGGGTTGTATATTGATAAGAGTGAGATGGGGTTCCTAAAGTATTGTCAGAATTTTCAACTGAATCAAAAGGAGCGAGACTAAAATCTAATTGTAAGTCTAAATCTTTATAAATTGGAAATTCAATTCTTGCTCCAAAGAAAAAACCTTTGTATTTCAAATCTCCAAAAAGTGGTTCATTGAATGCACCGAGTGCAAAATTTTGAACTCTATATCCAACATAATAATCAACAAGTGTCGCCCAAGCTATTTTTCTGGGAGAAGTAGAATATCCTCCAGCAATTCTAAAAATATTATCATCTATACCAAAACTAGAACTTTCTATATTTCGACCGCCTTCAACTTCAACTAGCCAACCTTCTGGTAGGTAAAAATCTATACCTGCTGTTAGATTTTTTATAGTATCTGTTTGGGATTCTAACTGAATATTATAAAGTTCAATTGAGCCAAAGGCTTTGCCGGTTTTTCTTCTACTTTTTATATTATGCTTAGACATAATATATTCATCAGAGTGTTCACTAAGTTTATTTTTTAGATCAATAATAATCCAATCACCTGGCATTACTGTTAGGTTTCCAGTAAGTTTAAAAACCTTTCCTCTTGAATAATTTTCTTTTACTTCAGTAAAAGCACCTAAGCCAATTGTTTTGAAATTCCAACTTACCCTATTATTTGAATTTACCCTCTCGAATTTCACTGAAACTGGTCTCACTATTTTATAAAATTGTTTTGAGCCCGTTACAATTGCTTCAGAAATTTCTAAAAGTAATTGTTCATTAGTAACATGTACGACTTTACCGGAATAAGGGATACTTTTTTTATAGTCATATATCCAAGATTTAATTAGCTCAGTAAGATATCCTTTATCAAGCTCATTTAAAATTGCACTATTTGAATAATAAATATTTTCTCCATCTTCACTAACGATATCAAAGAAGACACTGTAAGCTTGCCTAATCTTCAAGATTTTAGTTCTCAAAATAGCACCAGCAGACGCTACTTCAGATAGTTTTTTAATGACTTCTGTTTTATATAAGTCAATTTTAAGAGTATCTTCTCGTTTTAAAAGAATTTCTGTTAACTTTTTATCATTTTTCAGGGTACAAATATTTTGATCTTTTATTCCATCTAAAATACTTTTTTCTACATCTTTAATTGGATCTAAACCTTGATAAATAATTGGTAGCATTAGACAATCAAGAATTGATTTCTTAAATTTATCTTGGTAATCAAACATTGTTTTAGATACTGCTCCAGCATTATTTTGACCCAAATTAGCTTTTGAACTATCAGCTGGAACTAAGACAACTTGATTGCCCCCCTTACCTTTATAGGCATCAAACAACTGAGCTGAATAGACATCACTACTTTCTTGATTCGATATTCCACCCATAATAGGATATTTATTTGAAATACCTAATCTATTTGTAAAATCCAGGGGGCCAATATAGAAATTTCGACCAATGTAGTTTTCATTGTCTTCTTTATTAGTAATTTGAATTGTTATACTTTGTCCTGAGTTACTTGTAATAATCCCTACTGGTGGAATAAAAGTAAAAAAATCTATTAACCAATCGTTTAGGTCTTTTTGAATTTCTTTATAAGCTTGATATTTTGCTGACCTAGCTTTTTCATAAATCACCTGAGTTTCACTATTTTTAATTGTTAGGTGTAGTTTTTTTAATTTATCATTTAGTCCATCAAGATTTACTTCAATTAAAAAATCAATTTTTTCACGTTTTGCAAACTGACCGACTTGATAATTAAAACGATATTCATCTTCCTCTTTAAATAATGATAAATCTTTAAAGGCTTCTTTATCC
>CAYGTU010000308.1:0-2124 GCA_964352945.1 uncultured Bacteriovoracaceae bacterium | reverse complement strand
TTTCAATCTTATTCCACCTATTCAATTTGTCGTAAGCAAACCAAACATATCCATTTTCAGAAAATTGAAACTCAAGTGCTACTCCAAAACCAGACATATCAATGTCATCAGAACTTTGCTCACCATCAATAGTATAATTAAATGTACTCTTTCCAATTGTAAATCTAGGTTGTAGCCATCCCAACTTCACACCGAGAGAAACATCCCAGCCCGAATGATCCAATCCTAATTTGCTCGAACCATAATTAAAATCATCATAATTAGACTTGGTATAATGAATTCGTGTAATTATATATTTTGTCTCTTCAGATATTCCTATATCAATAGTTTTCCCAGTATCGGCTTCAAGCTTAATTGCTGAAAGTTCTTCAACATAAGTACTTTTACCTACACCTGCATCGATACCGTATTTTACAGCTGCACAAGATGATATAAAAAATAACAGAGGTAATAATTTTAATAGTTTTAATTTCTTCATAGCCTTACTTTTCGAATTAAAATTAAAAAATTTTAATTAAATATTCAAAAAGGAATATCTTGCCACGGTACTAGATACATAACCGAACTACACAAAATTAATAATTACTTTATTAGCAGTCTATCCTTGTAGCAAATAACCACCATTAAATTATAATAAAACAATCTATCGTAAACAAATCAGTCAATGTCATAAAAAAGACTTCCTTAGGGATCCTTAGAATTTCAACATTCAATTTCACAAGCAAATCTTCACCTTGTATTAAGAAAATACTTCCGTGGTATTAAGAATAGACAAAAATTACTTAGTATTTCCGATAAAGTTTTCATGAATTTATTAAGACCTCTTAAAACTCTAATTATCATTTTATTAATTACATCATGTGCAAGTGAAAGAGGACTATTTATGATCGTTAGTGAGCAAAATTACAACGACTCTAAGGGAGCTGCCATTGGTGTAAAGATAGGATCGGGTTCAACTAGGATACGGAAAACTGATCAGTTTGATCTTGAATATGAGTATTATAATTATCAGTTTTACAAAGTACATGCTGGAATGGGGTTTAATTTTAACCGATTCTCAATGGGTATTAGTGGCTCTATTAAAAAATATAAATACAATCGAGATAATGAAATCGAATCATTTGAAGAAGATGAGCCATTTACTTTTGAACAAAATTTTAAAAGAGTTGATCAAAAAGCAGAGTTTGTGATGAATTATACTTTTACGATCATTACCAAGGCACTCTGAATATGTTCTTACTAATAGATACAAACGCAAACTAGATACTCAGTTAATTAGAAAACACTTGAAGAAATTTAACTCACAGCACGGATATGAAATTGATGTTGAGATAATGTGGAGGAGTTGTAAAAAAATAGGCCTACATTGAGAATATTGGGTAGGCCTGAAGTGTTTCATAATCGTGTTTTTTAAATGGTGCGGTGACAATTAGTTGGCAATAAAAAGTTAGAAAACTGTGAAAAGCGGAATGGAAAAACTTATCCCAGCAAATACAGACGTTTCAGTTTGATCATTATCATATTTGATTGATTCATACGACAAAATTAATGGGAAGTTATATGGAAATACAAGTGCAACTTTATATCCTGTGCCATCGTCATTCGTTGAAAGTTCACTATTGAAAGATGAATCCGTATACTTATTATTTAAATACCCGATGTAGTAAAATCGTAAAGAGAAATCATATCCATAAATCCCAAAAGCTCTACCAAAGCCAATTTGGCCTCTTCTTTGTTTATAATTTAATTCTTCTGTTATACTTGTATCTTCATTTCTTATAGTTCCTGAATACCAAAGATATTCCGCAGTAATACCATATCGTCCCTTACGATAATGAAAATCTAAGCCATGTGCATATCTTTTATTACTGTATTCGGTATAGTTGTGAGAGTAAGCTGTTTCATCTATATCTGTACTCCCATAATCAAATGAGAAGCTATAATCAATTTCAGCACCATCTTTTTGCTTTTCAAACATGCTGCTTGAACAAGAGTATAGAAGAATAATAATACAAAAATTTAATAAATAGTTCATATTATTATTCTAACCTGAATAATAACTCAGAGACAATGGTATAAATATCTACTCGTAAAAAAAGACAAATCAATTTTAAGGCACTTTCA
>CAYGTU010000307.1:0-2136 GCA_964352945.1 uncultured Bacteriovoracaceae bacterium | reverse complement strand
ACTTAAAACCAATCTTCTATTTCATCTTCATCATTAAATAAAGAGGCTGACATCAACATATTATCTTTAGAATCTTCAGATGTATCATCTTTGGAAATCTGGTTTGCATAATTATCATAAGCTAATTTGACTTCATACTTTCTTTCAAACTCTAGCCCTTTAATAAGAAGCTCTGATAATCTTTTAGAGATCTGTCTTCCCGGAACTTTTTCTAATTCATTTATTATATCTGGGCTCTTTGCGTAAAAAGCAAATTTTCTAACATTAGTCATTTGTTATCCTCCATTAGTATTATAGCACAAATACCCATAATAGTGAACAACTAAGTATACTTAATATGTATAATTATATATACAATTCAGTATACACAATAACTCTTGGTAATGTAAAATCAATAACTTGAACTATCTCATCTAAACATCTGTTGTTTTTATTCAAAAAGCATTGAGCCTTTTTTTGGCTTTTGAATTGGTATCTGTTCTTGGATTTTTGTATTTGAATCAACTTTTTTGTTGGTTTTATTCGAGCATTTATCAAAGCATTTATATAAGATTTTTTCCTTAGATACATTGAATACTTTTAAATTTTCTAAATTATTAAGAAATGTATTTATTGTAACAGTCGCAATTGAAATCTCTGTATTTTTCAATTTTTCAATTGTTTCATTTCCAGCATTATCAAAATTTTTGCGCGTTTTCTGATAGGCACCCAAAGTTACACCCACCACTTCGTCATTAAACACAATCGGAGCACCTGAATCTCCCTCACAGACTTGATCCTTATTTTTCTTTTTTAATACATAGGAGGAATGTTTGAGCTTTGTTTTTATTTGGTGATCTAATGAAAAAATATTTCTAATTTCTTCATGAAAATCTCCAAGGTAAAGTTCTTTATAAAAAAAATCTCCATTGCAATTACCTAAAACTGAAACAACTTGGCCCTTGCCTATCTTAGATTCTCTTAGCTTAAGAGGTTTTACGCCCTTAAGAATTTCTCCTGACACTGTGATTAAGCACAAATCTATATTTTCAAGTGAATGTGGCTCTGCCATATTCCCTTCACCGCATTTCATCTCTATTGTCTGGGCCATATAACCTTGAAAAGATTTAATTCCAATTTTGGAGAATTCATATTTTTTATTCTTGTTTAAAGATGTTGTATGAAAGTTAGTTAAAATTTTATCTCTATCTATAAAAAATCCAGAGCCGATACTTCTTACTTTATTATCTTTATCAAAGAGTTCAATTTGAACAACAGATTTCTGAAGTTTTTTTTCGATATCATTTGCAAACACTGATAATGATATGAGTATTAATAGGAACTTCATCTTGAAACACCTACTAATGAAGATGCTGTATTTTGCTGTACAAATGTAGCTTCATTTAAATACTCTTGATAAGTTAAGAGTTTTGCTTCAATAATATCAATTAAATCATCATCAATTTCTGATTTCTGATAATTTGAAGTATAAGATCTTGCCATAGTCTCTTGAAAATCTACAAAACCAAGTGAGACGACTGTAATACACATTGATTTTCTTGTTTCTACATCTGCTCCTTCAAAAGAAGAAAACCACTCAATCTTTGGCTTATAAACTGTAAGAGTTTTTTCTGTCCGGTTGTACACCTTCATATCCTGACAAAGATTCCCACTGTTTATAACAATATTGTGCAATTGATCTTCATTCACAGATTCCATATCTAAATCAATTATTTTATCGTTTAATACTAAGACTTCACTTGCATTTCCAAGTGACAATCTTTTGTAATTTACGGGCAGAGAAGCTTTTGCTTTATTAAAACCACCAAATCCTCTTTTTAAATTTGTAGTATTTGTGTTTCCAACACTAGCTGGAGATCTAGAACCAATTGAACCTGTACTATTCTTATTAACATCATCAAGCAAGGCCCTAGCCTTTTGAGTTATATCATTAATAATATCCGGGTTATTTCTTTTGTCAGCGGGTAAGTGAGAAATCGCAGACCTTGGAAGAGAAGGAATTGAATCTTCAGCTGTATTCTTTCTATTTTTTAAATCCTGAATCCCATTTTCTAAGTTTTTTACTTTATTTACTAATGTTTGATCTTCAACGCCTTTAGGTCTATTTTTAAGTTGATTCGCAAGATCTCTATGTTC
>CAYGTU010000306.1:0-2137 GCA_964352945.1 uncultured Bacteriovoracaceae bacterium | reverse complement strand
CTCCTCTTACTTTAATATTTGTTTCTATTCTAAATTACACAGCTTCTGTTAATTTTGAAGATTTTTATAGAAAATATATTTTTTCTATTATTGTAATTATTCCTTTATTGATTTCAAAAAATGATATTTTATTTTGCTATTGGCTCTCTATTGTCCATTTATTTTCATCTTCACTCTCAATCTATGAGAGAGGTCCAAAACAGAAAACGAAACTTAATCATGACATGGGTGTTTTTTATAATTTTAGATTAAAGCCAACACAATTCGTGTTAGCAACATTCCTAGGGTTAATTTTAGTAGGATCTTTTCTTCTGGTATTGCCCGTAGCTGCCGCTCCCGGAAAATCGATTGGCCTCATTGATGCTATCTTTACTTCAACTTCCGCTTCTTGTGTAACAGGGCTTGCGACCTTAAGTATAATTGAAAATTTTTCAACTTTTGGACAGATTGTTATTCTGGTTTTAATTCAGGTTGGTGGTCTAGGGATCATGACATTAAATACATCGTTAACGATATTTTTAGGGAAAGCTCTTGGGATTAGAAACCAATTAGTTATGCAAGATTTACTTGATGTTTCTTCTTTTGAAGATTTACTTGGTTTAATTATTGATATCATAAAATACACTTTGATTATTGAACTCTGGGGTGGAATCTTGCTCACTGTTGCCTTCTCCTATGAGGGGATGGAATTTTCACAGGCAATCTATTATGGATTTTTTCATAGTATCTCGGCTTTCTGTAATGCTGGTTTTGCTTTATTTAGTAATTCACTTGAAAATTATTCCTCAAACTCCTTTGTACAAATTACGGTAAGTATCCTTATTGTTTTAGGTGGAGTAGGATTTATTGTAATTAAAGAATTAAAATCAAATCTTATTGATAAGAAAAAAATTAAAGGATTTACGCTTCATTCAAAAATCGTTTTAAGTGTAACAGGATTTTTAATTGCCTTTGGTGCGATTATGATTTTCTTTAGTGAGTTCTTACATGCAATTGATAAATATACCCTTTGGGAAAAAATTGAGCTTTCTATCTTTCACTCAATCACGCTTAGAACGGCAGGGTTTAATACGATTCCAATGAATGATTTCAATGCTCATACTTTATACCTTATGACATTATTTATGTTTATTGGAGCTAGTCCAGGTTCAACAGGTGGTGGGATTAAAACAACAACCTTTGCCATTCTAGTTCAATCCGTTCGTGCCACTATGAAAGGTAGAGAAAATGTTGAATTTTTCAACAGAACGATTCCACAAAATTTAGTTGTAAAGGCAATTTCAATTGTTATGATTTCTCTCGTCATTGTTACCGGATTTATATATACATTAATGAATATTGAAACGACTCACTCTTTTATTACTCTTTTATTTGAAGCCATTAGTGCCTTTGCTACAGTTGGATTAAGTTTAGGTGTAACACCTTATCTATCTGTCGCAGGAAAAATGGCCATCATTATGCTGATGTTCATTGGAAGAGTAGGACCTCTTACAATTGCATTAGCACTTGGGCAAAGAGGAAAAGTTGGTGGCGGACATAACTACCCTAATGGAAGGGTAATGATAGGATAGAATTATGATAGTTGCATGTATTGGACTAGGAGCATTTGGTGAAAAAGCAGCAGTAAGACTTTGCGAAAAGGGAGCTGAGGTAATTGCCATTGACACAGATTCTGAATTAGTTGAAAGAATTAAGGATAGGGTTACTCACGCTGTTGCCATGGATATAAGAGATGAGCGGGCGATGAGGGCAATTAATATTTCCGACGTCGATGTAGCTATTGTGGCCATCGGTGATAATACAGAAATGAGTATTATGGCAGTAGCTCAGCTAAGAAATTTAGGGGTGGGTAGAATTATTGCCAGAGCAAAAAATAGAATGCATGAGCGAATTTTAAAAGAGGTTGGAGCTTCAGAAATTATCCGAGTTGAAGATGAAATGGGTGAGATTGTTGCTTCAAAAATTATTGCTCCTCACGTTTTACAACGCTATAACTTTGCCGCAGGTTATTCTATTGTCGAGTTAAAATTAGGTAAAAGATTTGAAGGTAAAACACTAGTTAAATCACAAATAAGACAAATAAATTCACTCAATATTGTAGCTAGTCAAAAAAGAAATCCATATATAACTAAAGAAG
>CAYGTU010000305.1:0-2217 GCA_964352945.1 uncultured Bacteriovoracaceae bacterium | reverse complement strand
ATTTATATGATGACGTTGAAGTTGAACAAGATGATCCAATTGGAAAAAAACCTAATGAATCTGTAAATGCTTTATCTGATGAACATAATCATGATGATGAAGACGATGATGGAAATTATGGTTATGGCTGGAGCTTTGATGAAGCTTTCGATAATCCAGATGAAGTATCTGATGAAGATGAATACGTTGATGAAGATGAAGAATATGCCATGGGAGCAAAAAAATCTTACAACAGCGTTGATGAAGACTAAGTAAAAAACTATATCTAGGGGCTTCTTAGGAGGCCCTTTTTTTATGGAGAAAAATGAAATTAAAACTATATTACTATGATCAATGTCCTTTCTGCCAGGTAGTTCTAAGAAAGATTCAACAACTTGGAATTAACTCAATTGAATATAGAAATACACTTGAAAACCCTCAATACAGACAAGAACATAGCCAAAAAACTGGACGAAGTACTGTTCCTTGTTTATATATCGATGAAGAACCAATGTTTGAATCTAGTGATATCAATGTATGGCTCGAAAAAAACAAAGATAAACTGGAGTAGTAAAAATGGAAGTTAGAGATCCTGTTCATGGCTCAATCGACATATTAGATGAATTTAAGCCAATTCTTAAACACCCTTTTTTTCAGAGACTAAGGGGTATAAAACAATTAGGTTTTAGTGAATTTGCTTTTCCAGGTGCTACCCACACACGTTACTTGCATTCAATTGGAGTAATGCATGTTTCCGAACTAGTTATGAGCAAACTTTTTAAAAATTTAGGTCACAATAAAGATGCTAGGAGATTGAAAGAAACTTTAAAACTAGCATGCCTTCTTCACGATATTGGCCACGCACCCCTAAGTCACACGACTGAATATGCTATGCCTCAAGTTAGTGAATTACTTCTACCAAAAAATTTAATTCTTGGATCAGATCTTCGACAAGCAACTCATGAAGACTATACTATTAAAAGCATAGTCGACAGTTCATTTTCTGAATCATTCAATGAAGTTGAAAAGAAATTTGGTATTAATAAATTTTGTGTTGCTGAAGTGATTATGGGAAAAACAGATAATCCTGATTACTTTATTTTAGATGGTGTTAATTACTTCCCTCTTCTACACCAACTAGTCTCAAGTGAAATGGATTGCGATAGAATGGATTATCTTTTAAGAGATAGTTATTTCTGTGGTGTTAGTTATGGAAAGTTTGACCTTGATTGGTTAATTGATAATTTACAAATTTGTATTGAAGATAATGAAGCCTTCTTAGGTATTTCAGAAAGAGCTATTTCTACATTCGATGATTTTCTTTTAAGTAGATTTCATATGTTCTTAATGGTTTATTTTCACTACCGTGCCGTGTGCTTAGAGAAAATGCTTTATCGTTATTTTGAGAGCGGAACTAATGAATATAAAATTCCGGCTGATATTGAAAAATACCTCGAACATGATGATCACCATTTCTTAAAGATACTTAGAAGTTCAGATAATTTTTGGGGAAAAAGAATTGTTAGAAATGATATTCCTAAAAAAGTTTTTGAGTTATTTGGTGACGACAAAAATGGTCAACTAAGTAAGCTTGAAGAATTTTTAAATGATCAAGAGATCGATTTTATTAAGTGTTCATCTAAAGGTAGACTTTCAAAATACTACTCAACTGAAGAACTCGCTGTTGGAAAGTACTCTATGAAAGTTTTCTCGCAGCATACAAAGAAGTTTTCTAATATAAACCAAGCTACTGATTTATATTCTAAATTTAGTAAGTCACATACAGTTGATAGAATTCATCTGGATTTACAAAATTTATCTAACTCACAAATCAAGGAGATTAATAGTATAATAAATCCAATATGAACAAAATTGCTATTTATTTACTATTACTATTCTCCTATATCGGTTTATACAAAAGCTTTTCGCCTAGTGAAGTCTCTATAGCTACTGTTTCAAAAATTGATCAGATAGATCAATTCATTACTAATGTACCCGCTACTGTTATATTAGAAAACATTCACTCGACTGGTTCAATTATAAAAACTTATTACTTAAAACTAAAAGTAGTATATCCCTTTTACACTCCTCAAGAAATTGTTGTAAGAGCAACAAAAGAATTTGCAGATAAAAACCGTGAGTTTATAGGTATGTCTCTTTATCAAAAAGAATTAGTAAAAATTTCTAACAGTTATGCAAAATATACAAAATCAACTGCTGAAGAAAAAATATTGATGT
>CAYGTU010000304.1:0-2257 GCA_964352945.1 uncultured Bacteriovoracaceae bacterium | reverse complement strand
TCCCCCACCCCCATCTGTCCCGCACACCCCGATCTTTCCCCTTGTAAATACGACTGCTAGACATCAAGAATATCTTCAAGATGATGGCAAAGTTTTTATGCATTATGGGTGTGAATTTGATGAGACTTTACCAGGCTTTCAAGCTTGGAAAAGCTTCGTGGATTTTATAGGGAAATACGCAGAGTTTTCTTCTTTTGATAAAGGCGACCACAAAGTATATTTTCTCTAAATTAAGCATTTGCTTTGCGTCAATTTAATGCAAATCCCTAATCTTTTTGATAGATTGAGCTTCAATTATTAGGGAGTAATAAATTGAAGATTGCAATCATTGGTGCTGGCCCAACTGGAGTTGAGCTTGCTTTAAAATTTCATTTAGAAGGTGCCCAAATTTCACTCTTTGAAAGAAGCCAAGTGGGTGCCAATCTGTTGTTGTGCCCTGAAAAAAAATTCAATTTAAATTTTAAAGAACTTATTTCACTTAATGGCCTTGAATTAATTAAAAAACAGGTTGTTCAAGAATTTAGTAATATACCTCTAGACGAAAAGCCAACCCACCAGCAATATGTAGACTTATATCTTCTGCCACTAGCAAAATATTTAAGTACTTTTCATAAAGTTATCCAAACTGAAATTGTTAGAGTTCAAAAACGCTATATTTTAAAAGAAGAGAGTTTGAAAAATTCATCCAGGCTAGGGGATCTTTTTAGAGTAGTCTATAAGAGTGATCCTAAAAATAGTATTGCCACTCAAATGATGGAGAATCCTAAGGCCTTTGAAAACCTCGATGCAAGTGTTATTGAATCGCTGAATCAGACTATGGAAGCTTATGAGGATTTTGATCTTGTAATAGAGTCTTTAGGAAAATCAAAGCCTAGACGTTGTGGGAATGGAACTTATTGTATTGGTGAAAAATCCCTTGAAGGCGTAAAAGGTCTTTATTATGGAAATGATATCTTTTCAAACTTTGATGATATTTCTTCTCTAAAAGAAATAGCGATTATTGGTTCAGGTGAAACAGCAGCAAAAGCGATAATTAATTTTTATAAAAATTACGATGGTAAAAAGCGAATTTTTCTCATTACGACTGAAGAATCACCTTTTAATAATTTAGCTAAGGAAAATTCAGAACTATATTTTGAATTAGAAAAAGCACTTGAAACAGAACGAACTCATTATAAAGAGTTATCAAATAATTTTATTCAAAAATTAAAAGAATGGGATGAGCTTGAAGACTATGTAAAAGTTAAAGTACCTCGTCCTGCTGAGCCGATTCCAAATTATGTTGTATTTTCTGGGCATAATATTTCAAGTTTAGACCGACTCATAGATAAAGATAAATTTTTCTTAACTTGTGAGATTCCTGAATTTAGAAATGCTTTAGTTCAAAAAGAAAATGGGGTTATTCCTCTTAAAACGATTTCAACAAATGCCGTTTTAGTAGCTACTGGTTATGAAAAAGACCAAACTCTATTTGATGGCTTGAATTTAAATAGAGGAAGTATGTTACATGATAATGAACCAGGCTTTTATTCTACTCATCAGCGAGAACTATCTGGCCAAGAAATTGAGTTACTTTCTTCTAATATTTTCAATAATGTTTTAACTTTCTATAAAAGGGCTTAATGAAATTAGTATTAATTTTAATATTCATCGTTTCTTGCGGCTCTACAGACTCTCTAAAATTAGAGGGCTATAAAAGAAGGGATTTAGAGCGCTCACAAATTACCAGTGGGATTGAAAAATATCTTCTGACAAGCTTTCCAGATTGGATGAATTTTTCAGATATCGGATCTTGTAAAAGAGACTTCATTCCGAGATATCTTGATTATTCTAAATTAAACACTGATTATGAATTAGACTATGAAAAGTCAGTTAACCTGCAGGCTTTATTTAATAAAAATTTTCTTATAACTAAAACTAATGATGTAGATAAAATTAAGTTAACAGAAGAATCTTACTATTTTTATACAAGTTATGATGAAATCAAGGGTGGAGCAAAGGCTTTTAAACCAAACTCCTTTAAAAGCACAAATATTTATTGGATTGATCCAGCGATTACGGATAAAACAAAACTGTCTAGATTAATTTCTCAAACTAAAAAGCCAGAGTTTTTAGCTGCCCCTCCAGTTTTTGTTTCAAGCTGTCTTAGTGAAAAAGGTGTTATAAATTTCTTAAAAGAAAATGTTATTGAAGTTGAAGGCGCAAAAAGTATTGATCGGACGATGGTGACGGTTTGTAATACTAATGTAACTCACGG
>CAYGTU010000303.1:0-2304 GCA_964352945.1 uncultured Bacteriovoracaceae bacterium | reverse complement strand
GTATCGTGCATTGGTGCCAATACTCTTGATAATCTTTGGTCTTTTCTTCTTTTCCACACAGAAAAAAGAAATTCCTAAGGCTAAAATTTTAAATACTACAAAAGAAGAATTAAAATCTGCATTAATCTTAAATTTTGATACAAAGGTTGAAGACTTTGAAATGAGATCAAAATCCTTTGAAGAAGGATTTAAGATAATTTCGAAGAGTAGCATTCCTTTTCCAAAACACACAGTTCAACTCACTAAAAAAGATTACTTAGATACTTATATTTTTTCACATAATAAAAATGAAAAGATTCCATTTTTTAATTACTCGAAACTTAATGAATACTTAAAGATATCTGAAAATAATTTTAAGAATTTATTAATAGTTAAAGTTGATAATGCTTTTAGCATGGATTTAACTAATAAATATGATCAGAAATTAAGATTAGATAGTAATTTTAAAATTTCAGAAAAGGGAGAGTTTTATTTATTTAAAGATATTGAAGGGGACCATGCTGAGTTAAAAATAGATCTTGCAAATAAAATTTATAAAATCCCACTCTATTTTATGAATAATGCTCTTAGTTTTTATGGCCTTAAAGCAAATTATTTAAAAAATGAAACAATTAATCTCAAGCAAATAAACTTATTAAGTAAAGAGCTAAGCGAAGTTAAAGAGATTTATACCGTAAAAAACTATTTTGACTCTGAAAATTTCGAAAGAAAATCATTGTCAACATTTTGGAGTGAAAGTTCAGTCTATTTTCAAAATAAAATGATCCTATTAGAAAAATTTATTGCATTATATTCTAAAAATGATTTGAATATACCTTCCATAGGTTTTAAGCAAAACATTCTATCTGAATTTAAAATTGACCAATACTTTAGAGGTTGTTTGATTCAAATGGATTCATTATCTTCAAAAAGCAAAATAAAATTTAATTTTTATTCAAATGAAAGTGATTATTTTTTAACAGAATCCCTTGACGTGAATGGACAATTCAATCCAAAATTCGATCCTAGCTATTCGAAGTTTTATTATATTAAGACTGAATCCACCGGTATGTTTAATTTAAGTTATGAAGAAGAAGGTGTCGTTTATAGGGTTAACGCGGTGTGTATGCCTGGGCATTATTTTCTAGTTAATTGATCAAGAAATTATATCGTTCATAATATAATTATGAAGTTTCTGCTTTTTTTCATTTTTATATTTTCTCTAACCGTTTCAGCTAAATCACTTAATCAGAGTTTTTTTTGTAAAATGAACGATGGTAATGTTTTTTATTTGGAATTAGATATGGATTATAACCTTGGCCTAGTTAATGATAAAGCTAAAGGGGCTAAATTTGGAAAATATAAGTATGATGGAGATATCTTAACTTTAGATATTGAAGTTGAAAATATTTTTGAAAAGTCATACGAAATAGTTGGGAATAATACTTTTATATATTCATTTAAAACAGAATCTCTTCAGTGCCATGGTTTAAAAGACTAATCTTATTTTGGTATTGCCGTGTAGAGTGCACGCTGGCCTATTTCTACATTCGCATTCGGGAAAATTACACATTCTAGATCATTTACAGAGTAATGCTTTATGTCCTTATCAGAAGCAATCAGTTTACCTTTTTTAAAAGGTGTGAAATTTTTTATATCAGTTGGAAAATTTAATTCAAATTGATCTGTTTGTTTAAAAATATTCTTTTCAATTTTGAAAAAAATTATTTTATTTTTTTTGTCGTTTGATAGCTGATATTCATTTTTTAGTATTCTACTTAATGGTTCTGTTAGAGGTTTTAAATTCTCTAAATTATTTGAACCAAATTTGTTAACACTCCCAAGCTCTAGGGTTACAGAATATGCCTTATGTTTGTAGTGTGAGTAATTTGATAGCGTTGAATTTTGCTCAACAGTTTCCAGAATCGCTTCAATGCCTGAATCTTTTAAGATATTGATAAATTCAAATGGTGTTTGTTTCTCTGGAAATGTGGGAAGTACAGCAAACTTTTCAATATGGCTTTTCCTAATTGCGGTGTGTAAATCGAGGTGCATTTTAAAAGCATTTGTTTGTCCAAAAAAAATGTCAACAGCATTACTAATTTCTTTGGCCCTAGATTTTTCTAGAATAGAATCGTCTAGTTCAAGATATTTTTCTGAAAATAATCTATTCAAATTAAAATCAATAAATCTTTTTTCTTTAAGAATGGATTCTAAGTTTCCATAGATGAGTAGAAAATTTATATTAGGATTAATTTGTCCTGAAAGAATTTCTGAAAATATTGAAAAAATTAATACAATTGGGGCCGTTGCATTTCCGTGAAT
>CAYGTU010000302.1:0-2357 GCA_964352945.1 uncultured Bacteriovoracaceae bacterium | reverse complement strand
ATTGATGGCCGTCATTAATAGTATATCATACTTGCCGTTACATTCTTTTTGATTTAAATTTTATCGATCAAATGCGAATCATTGTATTTAATAATTGATTCCGTTATTTTGGAGGGATGAATTGGAATGAAAAAGATATCAATTAGTGCAATATATATCCGTGTGCCAACGCTTACTAAGCGTTTAAGAGCGGCTATCTTATTAATATTCAATTTTTACGAAAAAACGAACTTACAATATTATAAAGTAGATAAAGTGAATAAATATCACTTTACTCGGTTGTTAGGCAAAACAAATTCACCATCTAATAAAAAATATGAAACCAATTTTAACAATCCTTTTAATTACTAGCGTACTTATCTCAAACGCTCAATCTGCTGAACAAAAATTTGCTTTCGGAAAGTCTTACAGAACAATTATTGATCTAACAGTGAATTACTTAGATAATGGAACTGTAAAGCAACGAACTGCTCTCGCAGGCTTAAAGTATCAATATTTAGGAACTATTGATGGTAAGGTATATATCAAGTTTTATGAAATAACCGATGACAAATCAAAAGCTAAGGGAGATAATGCTTTTGTCAACGAAAACAACGATGATATCAGTTATTTCGTTGATGAGGATAAACTAGATGATTATAACAGCCAAAAAACTGTAAGACTGGTAACTGGAACTCTTTTTGCACCTATTAAAATTAGACCTGAAGAAGACATAAATGGTGCAACGGTTCCTTGGGAACTATCAACAGATATTACTCTTGGCCAATACCTCGGTTTTAGAATACCTGTTAGTAAAAGGAATCCATTCTATTTAACAATACCCACGGTAACATTTGGAACAAGTTTACTCTCGATCAATAGCTCGAACACTGATCCAGAAAATGATATATCAACAACTCTTGGTCTCACTTGGTCAACAGGGCTAGTTTTAGATTTAAATGGATTTAATATTGGCTTTTTGCTAGGTAGAGATTATGCCCCTGGATCAGCAGGATCTGATTGGATATATAATGGAAAAACATGGTATAGTGTTGGATTTGGGATAAATCTAACATCTAAAAACAAGGACTTGTAAAATAATGCTTTGCCTAACAAATACTATCATCCATAAGCTTACTGAGCTATTTGCAAAAGCCGGTGCAATCCGATACTTTTATAGATATTTGAAAAGTCCAGCTTACGGATGATAGTTGGTCGTTAGCGTTAATAGCAGTTCTTAATTAACATATGATCTCATAGACATGGAAACCGGAAAACGATCACTCTAATCATTGTTTTCAAAAAACTTCAGTTTTGTCAAGAGCCTATACCGAAAAGCGTATGACGAACTTTGTATTATCATTGATGATCATGAAAAATGCCTTTTCCTTTCAAACGCCAACTATGTTGAGGAAGGAGAGATACACACGGGACTAATCTTAGTTAATGACAGAAGAGTCATCTATACTCATAGAAAAAAGGGTAAAAGTGCGTTCGTACTCAAATTTTCTTATGATGAAATAAGTAACATTTTTTTTGATAAAGGACTTATATATGGAGATCTAAACTTTGTTAACATACTGTATGAACTTAAATTTCAATCAGTACTAAATGCAGATGGGAAAAACATTAGTAAACACATTAGTGAGCATCTAGAGCAAATTCGTTCTTCCAAATCGCAAGAATCATTTGATATAGCCGTAAACCAAGAAGAAAAGGAAAAATCAATATTAACTGAAGTATTTAATCCAAACAAAGGGTGGATATTTAACCCTAATCAGATTAAAGTGGAGATGGTGGAAAAAAGCCTATTTAAGCTTATTGTAATGGGTTTGGAGATTAATATTTGTGAGAAAAATAAATTCCTTTCAAAATCTGGAAAATCTTTAAAAATATCAGAAATAGTTCTATTCCATAAGTTCAAAGATATTGATATTAAATATCACAATAGCCTATTAAAAAAGACTTTTTCAAATGGAATGATTTCAGGTTATTCATTGTCTAATATGGATGAAGTGGTTGTTTCAACTTCTTTTCCCACATTCCCAGAAACCACTTCACACTTGTTACAAAAGCAAATTATTTTTCGACTATTGTTTTTACTTGAGGAAATTAAAGAATTTCAAAAGTCGGATATTGTGGTGTCGAGGTATCATAATAGCCAACAAAATCAAGCCTTGAATTCATCAACTAATAAAGCTACAGTTGCTGGAGCTGCTATAACTTGGTCAGATGCCTTTGATTTTCTAAATAGCGCCGCTGATGTTGTACAAACTGTTGCAGACATTGTTGAAGTAGTTTCGGGAGACAATGAGTAAAAAACGCTAACAAGCCTTTAGATTCACACCATTGAATTATTTCAAGATTAGGACATAGCT
>CAYGTU010000301.1:257-2400 GCA_964352945.1 uncultured Bacteriovoracaceae bacterium | reverse complement strand
GAACATTTTTTTTCACCTAGAGAAATTGAAGTTTTAGAATCTATTTTAGTAAATGGGAAAAATAAAATCGTCGCCGAAAAACTGCATATAAGTCAAGGGACTGTTAGAAATCATTTAAGTAATATTTTCCAAAAGCTCCACATTAAAAATAAAGAAGAATTAGGTTCAATTATACATAAATACAACCTAAAATAATGGCAGTACATCTAAAACAAAAAAGTTAAATTCATCCTTATTTTTACTGTCAGTAACAATGATCGGCCTTCTCTGGTCATCTATAACCATTCCTTCTGCTTTTTTGATTATTTGAGGTAATTCAAAAATATTTTGGATAGTTAGAAAATTATTCTCTTTTGAAACGGACAGATTATTTCCGATATGAGCTATTAAATTACTCTTATCGCTTAACAGATAGATGTTTCCTTCTTTATCAAGGTTCACGCCGCTCACATCTCTAATCCTCTCTGCATCACTTCTACTTAATTTCCAATGGTGATGAGGCACATAAGATATACTATCTGAAAAAGAGAAAGTTCCTCTGTATTCTAGTGAATTACTTGCCTTATATCCTAGTGCTTTACTCTTTGGAGAACCAAATTCGATTAGGAGGAAAGGGTCTTTCTCTTTAGAGACTAAAATATTCCCATGACTCAATAACAGGATTCCTTCTCCCATAGAATTAATATTCTTCTTGCCTTTCCCCATTCCGGGGAGGCTCTTCAGCTCTATTACTCGTTCGAGTTTACTAAGCTCTTTGTTAAAAATTACGACTCTCATAGGGTTTTCTTGCAATAGGAACAATTTACCAGAGGAATCACTATATATAGATTCCCACTGCAATCCCTTAAGCTGTTTCCCCATAATAGTAGTTAAATCTACAACCAATTTAATCTTTGGCCCATTACTATCTAGTGTGACTAGATAAATATTGTTATTTTGATCACTAACAATGACAAGCTCCCTCTTGTCATCAATAGTTCTCCAGCACATTCCTGACATTTCTGGTATATCTAATTTATATCTTTTAAAAATCTTTGTTTTAATTTGTTTTGGTAATGACGCAGAAACAGCTATCGTAGGTAAAATGAGCAGTATTAAGTAAATTAACTTCATAAGTGAATGCTTCTCCTAGCGTAGATACTACTTCAATATTTGCTCCATTAAATATGACAAAATGTCATATTTCTAATCCTATAATCAAGAAGTTCGAGAAGTAGGTAATTTGATAATGAATTTGTTCACTCCTGCTTCATTATCGTACTTTATAGAACCCCCAATACTCTCAACAATGTCCTTTACGATTACAAGTCCCATTCCTCTGGTAATGCTCTTTTTATCCGAATAAAAGCTATTAAAAAGTTTATCTGGGTCATCAATCTTCTTCCCTTTGCTTGAGACCTCAATCAAAGCAATGTTAGCATCTTTTCTGATAGCTACTTCAATATCTGAATTCCCAGCTTTATTGGACTTTAGATATTCTATCGCGTTATCAAATAGATTGGATATTGCGCCCATGAGTTCTAGTTTAGGGGCATTTATTAATATATCATCACTATTTGCACCAACATTTATTGAAACATCTTCTTTGGATATCAAGGAATCATACATGCTGACTAATTCATCAATCATTTGTTTTACGTTAATACTTTCAGATTCTGTGAATGAAGATTTTGCTCCTAGTCTCCCTGAAATTACTTTCAATCTCTCCATTGCATGAAGCGATTTCTTTAATTCATTTGTGCTTTTAGTGTTATCTCCTTTTATGCTTGCATCAAGAGCATCGTTGAGACAAAAGTTCAAAATAGAAAGAGGGTTTTTTAATTCATGTGCCATTTTAGCAGAAAATTCTCCTAATTCGTTTATTCGTCTCATTTTTTGAATTGAGTTAGTGAGTTGTGTTTTCTCCTGCTCATGTTCCTTTATTTTTTCTAAATGTTTTGAAAGCTCCATCGCCATCTCATTAAACGCATTCATCACTTGCCCGATTTCATTATTAGGTATTTTCCTATCAATTCTTGCAAGAAAATCTCCTTTGCCAACCATTTTTGACTTTTGTTCAAGGGTATTTAGATAGGGAAATATATTTAGAAATAAACATTACTTAACTATTACAATATAGCCGGCGCTGTGTGGTGGTGTGTGG
>CAYGTU010000301.1:0-247 GCA_964352945.1 uncultured Bacteriovoracaceae bacterium | reverse complement strand
CCCCATAATTGTAGCTATTTGAACAATTGATTGATGACGTTCATTTTTATCCAAAATTGATTTTTCAAGTTTTTGATTCAAGCTTCCTTGCCATTTAGGAATCAGGTTTTGAGTTAGAAGTTTATTGGCCTTGCCCCTAGTTTTCCCTAAAGATTCAACACCCTTAAAATATTGGGAGTTAGATTGGTTTAACAGTCTTAAGCTTTTTAGAAAATCATTGGATTTAGATAGAAAATCAGCTTTGAAT
>CAYGTU010000300.1:0-2432 GCA_964352945.1 uncultured Bacteriovoracaceae bacterium | reverse complement strand
CATTAAGATTAATATGAAAATCAATAGTATTTAAGCTTAACGTTATAGGTTTAATCATTAAAAGATTCTTGTTTTTTATAGTTGTATTTAATTTTTCTTTTAAACTGTCTATTAACTTATTTCCGTCTACTTTTGCGTTCGAATTTCTGAAATAAACATCTTCTAAATCATCAAAAATATCAGTGATTTTATTTTCAAATAAACTAATTGAGCACTTAAAATAGCTATCTTTTATACTTGCTGCTATTAACTCACTCGTTGAGGCATTTTTAGTGAGTAGACATATTTCATTAAAATCATCTTCTGAACAAATTGTTTTCAATGCGTGTGATAAACCATTTTTAGGATGCAGATAGAGTTGAATTTCTTTAGATTCGACTTCTTGATCTAATTGAATAATATTCGTATTGTTTTCTACAACCCACTTGATCCAGTCTGAATCAATTGCCTCTTCGAACACTTCTTTTGGAAAAGGAATATAAACATTATGAAGGATTGCCAGTGATTTAATTAAATCAACTTGGGATGCAGACATGAAAGTGAATCCCATAATGATAATATTTCTCTGTTTCTCAATAATGTCGACATCATATTCTCTTAAAAGTTCACTTAAAATAAAATATCTAGAATGCTCTTCAACATATCCTTGAGATTCAAGGAATTGATAGTAAGCCAAAACTGATTGTCTTGAAATATCATCGTACTCATTTAATACTGAATTAATCGTTTCCTTATTTACTGAGAAAGATCTTAGGTCAGTAAAGAGATTAAAGCTTCGTTTAAATTGTTCATATCCTAAATCGGGATTAACAATCTTCCACACCATCAAAAGATCTTTTAGAAGGTTCGATTTATTTTTAAATTTTTCACTTAAATCAACTTTGAAAAACTCAAAATATTCTGAAATAAATTTTGAAATGGTTAAAACTTTTGCTCCATTTTTAACTTTAGATCGAATGGAATCTGAGATCTGTGGGCTTGGTGCGACTATTACCGTATCTAGCTCTTGATTTTCAAGGAAGTTAAGATCATTAACCGATTTACTATTATAATAAAAACAAAGACTTAACATTTTTAATCACTTCATAAAAACTTCAAATTTATAGAAATTGATGCTATAAATTTGCTCTAAATTCATAAGGATTAGTCTATGTTAAATTCCAGTAGATTGTATAGTTTTCTAGACAATGAAAGAGGGTTTTCAATTTATTTTTTAGAGGGTCAAAAGTTAATTCACGACCTTGCCCTATTGCATGATCTTAAAGGTCAAGGCTTTCACTTCCTTCGAGACACAGTGCTATCAAGCGTTCAACTCATAAATTATTTAAAACCGGGTGAGTCACTGGGTTTTTATATTGATTCTGATGAACCCTATTTTAGGTTTAAAATTGAATCGAGTTTTAATGGAAAAATGCGAACACTTTTACTTCCTACTGAGTTTAATCAATTTCCAAATAATTTAACTGGAAAGATTAGAACAACAAAAATGGTTATTGACCAATCTAGACCCTATTCAAGTATCATCAATGCTGAATCCTTAGCGACTAATGAATTAATAAATAAAGTAATAAGTGATTCATATCAAATACAAGCTAAAAATATACTCTCTGATAAGAGCGATCAAGGTATTTTAATTTCCAAACTTCCTGTTATGAATTCCAAGCTTATTGATTCTCAAGAAACGCTTTCAATTGACGAATATATTAAAACTACCTCAAATGATTTTCTTGAAATATTTAACAAGGCTTATAATGATATTGAATTAATTGTGAATGCTTTTGAAGGATTAGGACTATCTTACCTAGCTAGCAAACAAATCTCATTAGAATGTCCGTGTAGTAAAGAGCAAATGATTGAAAACTTAATTAAGCTCTCATTAAATGATGTTAATGAAATGTTTGATGATTCAGAGAAGATTGAAATTAAATGTGATTATTGCAAAACATTTTACGATATTTACAAATCTGATTTTAAATAATTATTCATAGTTTAATATATCTATAAATGTTTTGTTTTTTCCCTTGGAAAAAATTCTCGTTAGGATATCGTTTTCTTCATAATACCCACAAAAGTTTTCTGCTCTAGCGCCTGTTGCCCAAATTGGAGAAAGAAGAGTTCTTTTCTTATAACCATTAAACTGATTTTTTTGTTCCATTTGAATATATTCTTTACCTGCATCTGGAAATTCAATTCCAATCGGCCCACTTGAGCTGATAATGATTAAACTATCTTTTATATTTGTATTTAAATAACTAATTGCTGAATTTAACTGAAATAGTACCTCTTTAACTTTTTTAATATCTTTATCTTGAAGTGCTTTCTCAAGTGAAAAATCTCTAAAAATATAAACAAAGTCTTTTTTATCTTTTGAAAATGATTGAATTGTAGTAAGTAAATTTTCCGAAGGGTTTGTAGCGGATTTATTTGTTGGG
>CAYGTU010000299.1:0-2447 GCA_964352945.1 uncultured Bacteriovoracaceae bacterium | reverse complement strand
CTTTATTAATTAACTGCTGCAGCTTTGACATCGTCACTTACACCGAATTTAAACCATAACCATGATAAAAAAATCATTCCATAGTAAATACCTGCTAAATGTAAATTATAATAAGTCATTGCTACTATTGATATACTGGCAATAACTAATGCTATTGCTGGAAAAAAGGGATAAAAAGGTACTTTAAATGGTCTTTCTAAATTTGGTTCATTTTTTCTTAAATTAAAAAATGCGATCATCGAAATGATATAAAGAGTTAAAGCACCAAAACAAGCGATTGTAATTATCTCTCCTGTTTTATTAGTAAATAATGCAATTATTCCAATAACCATATTAAAAATTAAAGCCGCTGCAGGTGTTTTAAATTTAGAATGAGATTTACCTAAAATTCTTGGGGCATAACCAACTCTTCCAAATTCAAAAGTAGATCTTCCAGCAGCTAAAATAATTCCATGAAATGAAGCGATTAATCCAAATATACCTATACCAATCAGTAAATGCATCATAACTGAATCAGCTCCCACAATATGAGCAAGGGCAAGTGGAAGAGGAGAATCAGAAGTTGCAGTTGATCCAACTTCATAAACAATCGTTTCCCAGCCATTTACACCAATAGCTGATACAAATGTTAAAATACAAAGTACTACTAATGTAGCTATTGCTGAACCAAATCCAATAAGTACATTTCTTTGAGGATTTATAGTTTCTTCTGCAACATTGGCAACCCCTTCTATTGCTAGAAAGAACCATATAGCAAAAGGAATGGAGGCGAAGATACCAGGAATTCCATTGGGGAATGGATTTTGAGTTAAGTTAGATACTTCAAAGTGAGGTAGAGTAATACCTGCAAATAATAATAATTCAAAAACCGCTATTATCGTCACTACAAATTCAAAAATAGCTGCTGTTTTGACACCTGTGATATTTATTATAGTAAAAATAAAATAAGCACAAATAGCAATCACAGTTACACTTGAATTGGGAAACCATTTAATTAGATAAGCTCCAATCGCTGCTGCTATGGCAGGAGGAGCAAAAATAAACTCTATGTTTTGTGCCATTCCACCAATAAAGCCCCAATTGGCGCCCAGTCCTCGAGAGGCATAATCAAATGCTCCACCAGCTTTTGGAATTGCACAGGCCAGTTCAGTATAAGAAAAAGTAAAAGTAACGTACATGATGATAATAAAAAATGTGGCAATGGCCATGCCGCCTGTTCCACCAGCGGGTAAGCCAAGATTCCATCCAAAGTACATTCCTGAAATTACGTAGCCAACCCCAAGGCCCCAAAGCATTAATGGTCCTAGTTTTCGGTCTAAGTGATCTTCAGTATTACTCATCCTTGAGCCCCTTTTGGTAAATTTTTATTATCATTTTATAGTAGAACAAAGGGTTAAATTAGTCTCGATAATATAACTTGAGCGTTTTTATTGGTTTGAATCTGTAATCTTTTCAATATTTTCAAAAAATCTAAGGAACAAAGCCTCTACGCGATACAATAATATGCATTAAAAGTGGGAGGTAAATTGAGTAAATTAATAATATTTTTCGTGATTTTAAGTGCTTCTACTTTAGCTAATGCTTTAGAATTAGTAGGAAATAATACTCAAAAAATAATCCATTTAAATCCAAGTTTTAATACAAGCATAACACTTAAAAATACTTCTAATAAATATGAAATCATCAGCTATGTTACAAGTTCTAAATCTAGATGTATGACAAAGTTCAGCAAAGCTCCTATTCAAAACGGGGAAACAACTAAAATTAATATTAATTGTAGTTCACTTCCAAATGGATTTTACCAAGTTACATTTAAAATCCATTTCATCAATGAAAAAGAAAGTAATAAATTTATAGAATATAAAATATTTGGAGAAGCTGTGGAAGAAAACTGCGGTGATGTAGACTTAGATCGTAAAGGTGGCTCTATGGAACATGTCACAGTAAGAAACCAAGAGCAGACAAGAACATGCATTTTTCAAACTATTGCAACTGCCTCAGATGCAATTAGATTTTCTAGAATGAATGATAAAGATTTTAATAAGAAAAGTTCTGGAGTTGAACTCGCACTTTCTTACCACAAATATGTTGGTGATGGTGGATTTCCAGAAGGGAAAGTTAATGTATTTGATAATGTTTTTGAATACATCATTCAAAGAAATGGGACATGTGATGAAAATTCTCTGCCTGCAATTGCTAGTGCTAAAAACCAAGGTCAATTACATCAAATCTTTAAAGAAGTACGAGAGAGTAAAGTAGTTAGAATTGATGATAATAAACTAAACGATTACTATATCAAAATTAGCAATATTTTAAAAACTGCAAATGTAAAAACTAAGAAAAATTTTAAAAAAATAGATTTAGAGACATACCTAGTGAATGAAAGATTTGCTGATTTTATGGAGGATTATATTGGAGATATTTCTTGCACAAAGAAAATTAATATC
>CAYGTU010000298.1:0-2517 GCA_964352945.1 uncultured Bacteriovoracaceae bacterium | reverse complement strand
AAATCCACTTAAAGCAACTAAGCAAGCAGATACAATTGCCATCGGATGAGCATCTTTGGGAAAACTTTTTACTATATTTAAAATTCCATCTGGCAATGTACTTCCTAATGAAATATTTTTTTGAAAATCAACTAATTGAGATTTAGAAGGTAGTGCTCCATTAATAAGTAAATACGATACTTCGATATAACTAGATTTCTCACAAAGTTCTTCAATTGAATATCCTCTATGTTTTAAAATCCCTTTTTCACCACTTATAAAAGAAATTGAAGATTGGCAGGCACCAGTATTTCCTAGACCACGATCAAAAGTTATATAACCTGTGTCCGAACGTAACTTAGAAATATCAATCGCCTTCTCCCCTTCAGTTCCAACTATGATCGGTAGCTCTATTGATTTGTCTCCTAAATTTAATTTAGCAGTCTCTGACATGTTATCTCCTTATGATTTAGAGTATAGAATATTTTTTTTATAATAATTATTCAACAACTATATCTTATAGTATCAAGTGCCAAATAAAAAACTAGCATGAAATATATTTTTGGGCGCTGCTCAGGAGAAATCTAACAAAAAAATACTTTCTCTTATAATCGCATCGCAGCATAACTCGGGAGAACACCGTTTTTAATCCATTAAATTTAAGGTAGAATAAGCTTATGAAATTTGAAAATAACTTAATCGAAGGAATAATCCTTAAGAGATACAAAAGATTTTTGGCCGACATAGAAATAGAGGGCAAAGTCATTACTGCCCATACGGCCAATACAGGTTCAATGAAGACGTGCTGGGAACCTGGTTGGAAGGTTGCCGTAAGCTTTCATGATAACCCAAAAAGGAAACTAAAATACTCGCTCGAGATGACTCATAACGGACAAAGCTGGATAGGAGTTAACACTTCACTTCCAAATTACCTATCTGAAGAAGCAATTAAAGATGGAACCATTCTAGAACTGCAAGGTTATGGAGAAATTAAAAGAGAGAAAACCATTGGTAAATCTAGAATTGACTTATTTTTAAGTAAACATACCTCATTACCTGACTGTTACGTTGAAGTAAAAAATGTCACAATGCTTGAGCCAAATGGAATGATTGTTTTTCCAGATGGCGTTACTGAGCGTGGCCAGAAACATTTAATTGAATTAATGCAAATTAAAAAGTCTGGATTAAGAGCGGCCATGATTTTTATTATTCAACGCGAAGACGCTCATACTTTTGCACCCGCCATAGAAATTGATCCTACTTACGCAAAACTACTCAAAGAGGCTCAGGCCCAAGGTGTTGAGATTTTACCATATCAATGTAAAATCAATAAAAAAGAAATTAAAGTTTTAAGAAAATTACCATTTATTTTATGAACATTGATTTAAGCAAAGAACCCTATTTACTCAACGAAGAAAGTATTCAGAATAATTCTGATGAGTCTTTATATATTCAACTTGCAAGACATTATAAAGGATTCGATAGAGGCCACAGTGAGCCCATACTGTTTGAAATTAAAGAAGAAATAACTTTTTTTGCTGGGAGTTTTAATCCATGGCACGATGGACATAAAGAATGTGTCTTAAAACATGGTATCGATAATTTAATTATAGCTCCAGATTTTAATCCTCAAAAAAATACGACTGAAAGAAATATTCAGCAAACTTTGAATTCTATTTACAATTCTCTCAAAGATCATGGATTGAAATATTCTCAAATTTATCCTGGCTTTTTAGCAAAAGGTGAATCTAATCCCACCATTATTTGGATAAGACAATTATTTAAGGCCAATTCTAAATTAAAGTTAAACTTACTCATTGGTTATGATTCATTTATGCAAATAGATTCTTGGATTTGTGGAGATGAGATTTTAAAATCTTTAAATAAACTTTATATTGTTTCAAGACTCGATAATCCAACTGATAAATTAGCGCAGTCAGAAAAATTAAAATTAATTGCCCCTCATCTAAAACTTGTCTTTCTTGGAAGCCATGATCATGAAGATAAATCTTCAACTCTTCTTAGAGGCTAACTCTCTTAATAATAAATGACTTATTCTTCTAATATTGTCTTCTTGATAATTATCTGAAAATAGAGCTAAAACTTCAGGGTCTTTAATTTGATTTTTCATTTTTTCAATTTTTCCTGAGCAAAGAACGAGGGCTTTATGGAGAACTTGAGTTGCTAAAATATCAACTAAAAATTGGATCTCTGATAAAGGTGGAACATAGGTTAAGTTTTTCAATAATACTTCTGCAAGATGATCTGCCCCAGGAGGTCCAAGAACTTTTTGGTTTTTATGAACTTCCGAATAATCGGCATCTTCCACAGTATCAATAATAAATATTTTAAAAACATTTCTTAAAATATTGGAGTTCTCTTTAAAAAATCTAAAATACTGAACAACATATTCGTCAAAGGATAAATTTTTATCAATTTTTGAAATCTCATCTTCAAACTTATAAAAGCTATATTTGATTATTTCAGAATATAGCACTGCTTTAGTGTTAAGATGGTTATTAATAGCTGCTATCTTTG
>CAYGTU010000297.1:0-2541 GCA_964352945.1 uncultured Bacteriovoracaceae bacterium | reverse complement strand
GTCGCGGCGCGCCTCGGCCACGGCCTTGTTGAAATCGAAGGCGGCTTTGCCCTTGAGCGGGTTGCGGGTCGGGGCCGGAATGAACATGGACGGGTTTCCCTCTGTTTATTTTCCGTAATAAATTACCAAAAACAGGCAGGCGGGTCGAGCTAAATTTTTAAGCCCTTGAATCAAAACAGGTATTTTATTTGCCTTAAAATCTACCGGATTAACTCCTGTATTTTCGATATTTGAAATAACTTTAGAAATATCTCTATTCGATAAATTTTTATTAAGCTTTTTAAAATCGAATTTTTCTATTGTTGAGTAAGTAGCTTTTGAAATCATATCATCAATAATTCCGACTAATCCAAGCTCCATACCATCTTTTGGATGATAGATTTTTGTTATACCTTTTTTCTCAAGGGCAGCTATTTCTTCAAGAGTTATTACGCCCCCGCCACCTCCAAAGATTCGAACATCCTTAGCTCCAGCCTCATCAAGCAACTGTCGTACATATAGAAAATATTCGTTATGACCACCCTGATAAGAACTTATGGCAACAGCATGAGCGTCTTCACTGATGGCAGCATTAACAACATCCAAAGCGCTTCTATTATGGCCGAGGTGAATAACTTCAACGCCTTTGGACTGAAGCAATCTTCTCATAATATTAATTGACACGTCGTGGCCATCAAATAGACTGGCCGCAGTAACAAATCTTAATCTTTCACTCATAAATCTTATATTCCCTAAATAAATTTCGTTAAAAATCTTTTATCACATTTACTTGATAGTCTCCATAGTTTATAAATTCTTAAATCCAAACTTTCTTTAGACCAAAATTAGAGGTATAATTTCCTAAATGAGTGAAATTAAAGTTGAAAATCCATTCCATCCGGCAAGGTTTAAACCTAAAAGAAAAGGTAAAAAACCACCTAAATTATTAGCTGTTGTTCACCAATCTGGGTGTACTGGTTGTGAAGTTTGTATTGCTGGTTGCCCTGTAGATTCAATTGAACTTGTCCCTGGTCCAGATCCACTAAATCCTGGATTTAGACAAATGGTTGAAATTGACCTTTCAAGATGTATTGGATGTCAAAACTGCTCTCAAGATTGCCCTTGGGAAACAATTACAATGTATCAGCATGATGATGCTTATATTGCATTTGGAAACGAAAGCTTACAGTCTGAGATTTATAAAACTATTCCTGAAGTTCAAAACTTGAAAGAAAAATATGATCCAGATTTTGGAAAAACTGAAGAAGTAAATCAAGCTACTGAGCCATCTGAGACTTAAGCATAATCTTTTTAATCCCCAAATAAAGAAATATAAAAACACATAACCACTGACTAGTACTAACTCCCCAATATATTCCACGAACTTGATCATCTCTTAAAAACTCAAGAGCAAATCTTGAAATTGAATACAAAAGCAGATAGCGATCTTTAACAAAAATAAATTTTTTATCTTGATAAGTATTTAATTTAAAATATATTAAAAGCAAAAAAGCCGCTTCTAATAATTGAACCGGAAAATATCCTTTGCCAAACTCAATTCCAAAGCAACATCCGGCTAAAAAACAACCAATTCGCCCAATGGCATGTGCAAGAGCAAGAGAGGAGATACTCGATGTGAATTTCTGTTTATCAATTTTAAATATATCAGCAGATATTTTCAAATAAACTAGTCCTGTAATAATAGCTCCCATTATTACAAGACCACCACCTAGTTTAAATTCTAATTCTGAAGTGGAGGTTAATAAAAAAATTACTCTTGCACCAATAAATGAAACTACCACAATTGAGAAAATCCACAACCACTCTTTGAATGTATTAATTAAAGATTTTTGCTTAATTGCTATTAATAAATAACCAACAGCAATTCCAAAAAATATAGGATACATATCCAAATGAAAATTAAAAATTTTAATAAAAGGTAGCATTAAGCTTCGCTAGAGTTGCTATTTTTTGGCTCAGAGCTTTTATTTTTAAAAATTAATAGCTGTTCTAATATTATTAAACCTGCAGCCGTTGAGATGCTCATATCTGCTACATTAAAAGCTGGGAAATGATTTACTCCCCAATAAAAATCTAAAAAATCTACAACATAACCATTAAAAAATCGATCATACAGATTTCCAATAGCTCCAGCAAAAATTAAGGCATAGTAAAGAGGTTGTATGAAAGCTTCTTTTAGTGACTTGACCATCATGACAAACACACCAATTGAAGCGAGAAGCGGAATACCTAATATAATTATATTTCTCCATAAACCTGTAAGCTTAGCTCCCATACCAAAAGCTGCACCCGTATTTTGAACATAAGTAAAATTGAAAAAACCATCAATTATTGGCTTGCTCTCTCCAACATAATAAGTGGATTGAAAATAACCTTTAGAAAACCAATCAACTAAAAGTATTGCGATAATTAATAATGTTAACTTCCAAAAACGATCAATCATATAATCCTAAGAATAGAAATCCTTAGGATTAATTTCATATTTTTCAATTTTCCTTAGAAGAGTTTTCTTTGGTGATTTTGGAGTATGAGCGGGTGTAG
>CAYGTU010000296.1:0-2557 GCA_964352945.1 uncultured Bacteriovoracaceae bacterium | reverse complement strand
AACCTATATTAAGTTTATAAAAAAATCACTAGATAATTCAGATGAGTTAGTAAAGGCCATTAAACTTATTGAAGAAAAGATCAATTCATTACCAGAAGAAGAAATTCAAAACACGACTCTGGATTTATCTCACGATATCGATGCTGATTTTGTACTTTTCTCTGATGGTGGATGTCGTGGAAATCCTGGGCCTGGAGCTTGGGGAGTGTTAGGGCAAGATCGGCAAGGAAACATCTTATTTGAAAATTCTGGTTTTGAATCTCACACTACAAATAATCGAATGGAGCTTAAGGGTGTTATTGAAGCTTTAAAAGAGCTTCAAGGTATGAACCCTTTAATTGGTTCTCAAGAAGTGAAAGTATTTACAGATTCAAAATATGTTGTCGATGGAATTAGTTCTTGGGTTGATGGATGGAAGAGAAGAGGCTGGAAAAAAGCAGATAATAAAGAACCTGAAAATATTGATTTATGGAAAGAATTAGATCGAATAAAATCAAGCTATGTTAATTTAAGTTTTTCATGGGTCAAAGGGCATAGTGGTCATCCCCAAAATGAGCGATGTGATGAACTCGCCAATATGGAAATGGATAGTCACCTCTTATGAAATTAATATTATTAATATTTTTTATGCTTTTATCTTCTACATGCTTTGCTTGCCAACTGAAGAAAGCTGATTTTATTTCACTCTCTGGACCATTAACATTTTTAATTAAAAAGTTAGAGCTACAAAACGATTCAAATTTTAAAGCAAAACTAGCTGTTCATAAAATTGGAAAAACCTCTGCGAAGGATTTAGCCGGAGGACTTTTTATTTCTAAAAAAGAGCTGAAGAAGTATAAAAAGCCAGTAATTATCTATGATGAAAGTAAACAACTAGAAAAAACTATCAAAGATCTTGATGTAAAAAATAAATATGAAATTAAAACACTTGGACTGACTCCATTTGAAGTTTATGAAAATTCGATTGAAGCATTAAAGCAAATAAGCTCTAAATGCGAAAAAAAGATTATATCATTAAATGAGAAGGTTACTGCCATTAAAATACGATTGTTAAAGCACGCCAGTAATAAAGGCCCTTTAAAGCCTGATGAGAAAAGAATCGATTATACAGTGAATACTTCATTAAGACCTGCTTTTGAGCCTAAAACAGTAATTTTCTTTTTAGGTGATGTTAAAGAAAAGAAATTTCCAACGATGGTGATGGTTAATGATCATTTTGTAAAATTTCTTTTAGATAATAAATTAATTAAAA
Source organism: uncultured Bacteriovoracaceae bacterium (assembly GCA_964352945.1). Taxonomy (GTDB): domain Bacteria; phylum Bdellovibrionota; class Bacteriovoracia; order Bacteriovoracales; family Bacteriovoracaceae; genus CAYGTU01. Next base: position 1,305 of record CAYGTU010000296.1, on the reverse strand, counting down.
CTTATCCAACCGATCTAGCTTATCTTCCTTGGTCAGCTAAAATATTAAAGTCTTTAGTTAGTCCTATATATATAGGTATAGTTGAAGACGATAATATGCGAGAAGGCCGAGTAAAAATTAAGAAGTCGGAAAATAATATTATCAATGTTTTTGGAAACGGGATTTTAACCCCAGGAATAAGCCAAGTGTTTTTATTACCGAGCATTTTTCAAGCTATCTATTAATCTGCCACTTTATCTTGTCACCGATTTCACCTAATTAATACTTATGTTATTGTCCTAAGGTATTGAATTTATTAGTCCTCTGACCATTTCGCTCAAGTTTAAACCCTTGATTACCGTTAAGTACTTTAGAATATTTATAGATAACTAAAATCCTTAAGGGGAGTTGTGATGAAAACTTTAACTAATTCAATTCTAATTATAATGATGGCGTTTACGTTCTCATTAAAACTAGATAGTTCTGGTGAGGTGAGTTTCGTCAACAGCGCTCAAGCGAAATGTTGTAAAAAGCTAAAGAACTTTGTAAAAAAAGCTGCTCCATTTGTTGTTGGAGGAGTTGTCGGTGGCCTTATATATAATGGTATAAAAAATAAAAATGGTAGTAGCCCATCACCAGCCAATATGGAGTTTAATTGTGAAACAGCTCCTGTATTTTTAGAAAAAAATGCAAATTTAGAAACCAATCCCATGTTTGCGGCAGCATTTAATAAAGCAAAAGCTACTAAAGCAACATGTGATAGAACTAAAGGATCAGCAAATCTAATTTCAAGTATAAAATTCATGCCATGTGGTAAAGTAGAATCTCTACTAGGCGATACTGCAAATAAAAATGCAGATCTTAAATCAAGAGTCATTGCCGCTAAATCAGCTTCAGGATTCTCAGGAGTAGGAGCAAAAGTAGCAGGAGCAGTGGCACAAGGTGAATTACAGTATTCAGCAGCTGAACAAAAAGCACTTCTTGCAAGACATACTCAATGTCAAAAAGAAAATTATAAAGCGAACAAATTTAATTTTAATAATGAAATTACTGATGTTAATGGAAGTAAAAAGCCAATGCTCTACAGAAAAAAATCTATGGGCGGTAGAGGAAAATTTGTAAATAGAACAAGAAGAGTTCAAGCCAAGAAAAGAAATACGATGGCGCTGACTGCAGGTTCAAAAGAATTTAAAATGAGAGCTGGACAGGGACAAAAATTTACTAATAGAGCGAATTCAGGTCCAAGAGTTGAATTAGAAAGAAGTAGAGGAATGGTAATAAGACGAGGTGGAGCAACGACTTCAGCTGGTTCAGGCCGTGTATTAG
>CAYGTU010000295.1:0-2561 GCA_964352945.1 uncultured Bacteriovoracaceae bacterium | reverse complement strand
AGAGGCATATTTCTACAAAGCTCTTAATTTTTATGAATTAGAAGCAAGCGGAATTAAATCTATTAAATCTAAATGGGATATTATTGAAGAAAAAGAAATAATTGTTCCAGGAACAGAGAAAAGAATTCTTTTTGGTGTTAGAAGTAAAAATGTTCCACGTGGAACAAACCCCGAAAAAAGAGAATTGGCTTCAAAATTATTCTAAAAATAAATCAAAACTATTGAAAAAAATGTTCCACGTGGAACATTTCACTTATTATCTTGTCAAAGGATACATAAATACTTAAAAATAAAGAGCACACAATCTTTTATGGAGGAAAAATGGCAAAAGTAATCGCTATTGCTAATCAAAAAGGTGGAGTTGGTAAAACAACAACATCTATTAATCTCGGATCTTGTCTTGCCGTAGCAGAAAAAAGAACATTAATTATCGATTTAGACCCACAAGGAAATGCTTCAGTAGGTTTAGGCTTAGATAAAAGACTTTTTAAAGATAATAATATTTATCATGCCCTAATAGGTGAAAGTAGTATTAAAGATGCAATTCATAAAACAGAATTGCCTTTATTAGATATTTGCCCATCTGATAACAATTTAGTTGGAGCAGAAATTGAACTTGTAAGCGCAATTGCACGAGAAAGCAGATTAAAAAATGCAATAGCCACTATAGCCGATGATTATGACTATATTATAATAGACTGCCCTCCTTCATTGGGCCTTTTAACTTTAAATTCTTTAAATGCAGCAAACTCTTACCTTGTGCCATTACAAACAGAATTTTTTGCAATGGAAGGTTTGTCTCAATTACAAAGTACAATTGCTCAAATCAAGCAAAGTATTAATCCCGCTCTTGAGTTAGAAGGAATTCTTTTAACTATGTATGATGCGAGAAATAATCTTTCAAAGCAGGTTTCTGAAGAAATTAATAATTATTTTGGAGATAAAGTTTTCGAAACAGTTATACCAAGAAACGTTAAGCTATCTGAGTGTCCAAGCTTTGGTAAATCAATCATATTATATGACATAAAATCAAAGGGAAGCGAGGCCTACCTATCATTAGCTCGAGAAATCATTAAAAAAGAAAATCCCGAGTTTTTTAATCAGGTAATAACTAATAATAAACCAAATAGAATTCCATCTTTTGATGAGTACCAAGGATAAGAGGCGGACAATATGCAAAAACCAACAAATAGTAAATTAGGTAGAGGAATAGGGGCACTTTTAGGTAATTCATTTCCAGAAGAAATAATAGAAACACTTACCGAAGGTAAGGCAGCACAAGCTAAGACCGCAGAAATCAAAAAAGAAAAATTAGAAATAAACTTAGCTGAAAACCATATGGTTCCAATTTCTCAAATTTCTATAAGCAAATATCAGCCAAGAAAAATATTTAGAGAAGAAGAAATTAAAGAGCTAGCAGAATCAATTAAAGAAAATGGTTTAATTCAACCACTAATTGTTAAGCAAGTAGATTCTGGTTTTGAACTTATTGCTGGAGAAAGAAGACTTCGAGCTTGTAAGCTTGCAGGTCTTGATAAAGTAGCAGTAGTTGTTAAGAGAGTTACAGATAAAGAAACTCTTGCAATGGCTATCATTGAAAACGTTCAAAGATCTGATCTTAACTGTGTTGAAGAAGCACTGGCATATTTTCAGTTAATGGAAGAATTTAATTTAACTCAAGAAGAAGTAGCGAAGAAAATTGGTAAAAACAGAGCGACAATTGCTAATTTTTTAAGAATATTAAAATTACCAAGAGAGGTAATCGCTTTAGTTCAAAAAAATATTTTAAGCTTTGGACATGCTAAAATATTAAGCTCAGTTAAAGATCCAGAAAGCTGTAAGCGTTTAGCTAATTTGTGTGCTGTTGAAAATCTTTCAGTTAGAGAGCTTGAAGAAATAAAAGACAAAAAACCAAGAACTGTGGATGAAACTAAAACAACATCAGTTAATCCATATGAAAAACAAGCTGAAACATTTAAAAATAAATTAGAAGGCAATACAGGATTTCATTTTAATGTAAAAGTTAAGAAAAATGGCTCAGGTAGTATTGCTATAAACTTCAGTAATGAAGCAGAATTTAATGATATTTACGAATATCTGTTAAAGTAGGAAGCAAATGTCTGATAATAATGTAGCTGCAATTATAGAAGAAGGTTGTAGGTTTGAAGGAAATTTAACATTTAATGGCGTTGTTAGAATAGCTGGCGTTATTAATGGAAGTATCTTCTCAAATGATACGGTTATTATTTCGGAGCAGGCCGTTATAAACGCTGACGTAAATGCTGACGTCATTTTAATTTCTGGAAATGTTAAAGGAAATCTTAAGGCAACTTCAAGAGTTGAGATAAGACGCCCTGCGCGATTTGAGGGAACAGTAACTTCTCCTTCATTAATTGTTGAGGAAGGTGTCATTTTCCACGGTTTAACTAAAATGAAAGAGAAAAGATAATCCCAGCTTGACGTTTTTGCCTTCCTAAACTATTTATATCAGTGAAAATTTTCATTTTTTAATTAAGGAAATCGATGGATACCGTCAATCAAATTTTTGCTCAACTTGGGGC
>CAYGTU010000294.1:0-2603 GCA_964352945.1 uncultured Bacteriovoracaceae bacterium | reverse complement strand
CTTTATTTTCGTTTTACTAATACCATTTTTTGAAAGAATTTCTTTTATTTCACTTTCAGATATTTTATGGGAACAATCTTTTTTCATTTAAGTAAATTATAAAATTATCAAGCTTCTGTAAATTAATGAGTTAAAGAGATTTTGCAAACTCGGATAAATTTTCAAAATAATAAAAGTCTTCCCATTCCTTATGGACTGTGGCCGCACTTACTCCAGCATTTAAACCACATTGGGCATCGATATCTTTATCACCGAGCATCCATGATTCATCTAGATCAATATCCCATTTTTTGGCCAATTCTAAAATCATATCTGGAGCAGGTTTTCTGTAGGTTCCTAGTTTATCTGGAGCATCTGGGCAAATTTTTATATCTAGAAAGGGTTTTAGTCCACGCTTGATCATTTCTGCTTGTATTGCGTCATGAACTTTATGGACATCTTCCAAAGTGAACATACCCCTGCCAACACCAGATTGGTTGGTCACCAAGAATAGCTCATAGCCGCGTGATTGGATAATTTTAAGGGCGGCAAACGTATCAGAATAATATTCAATCTCATTAGGATTATGTAGATAGTTTTTGTCAATTATAATTGTTCCATCTCGGTCTAAAAATACGGCCTTCATCTTTTTCATATATAGATTATAATATGTTTATATGGAAAATGCTCTTTTAATTATTACAATTTGCTCTCTGGCCCTTAATGCTATCTTGGTTGTTTCTATTTTGATATTTCTTTTTAAAACAATGAAATATCAAAGAAATTTAAAAGATTCAGAAACAGAACCCCAATTGATTAACCAGGTTGAAAATAAACCAAAAGCCGACTTAGCTCCAAGAGGTTATTGTATAGATCATTTATCAGTTGTTAGTGTGGGAAATTGTTCAATCTCCGGAGAGTCTTTCTGTGAACATTGTTTAAAACAATTTGGTAATCATAAAATTGGAAAGAGGCATTTACACATTTACCTGAACGCAGAATGGTTAGAGTTTCTGTCTTTACCCATTGATGATGAAGCTGAATTGAACAAACAAATTTTAGAATTAAAATCTCACCTCTGGAATGAAAAACAAACACCAGTAATTATAGAGCGTCATTATAAAATTGATGTGGCCGAAGATGAGGTCGAAGTATTTACTATCTTAAAAGGTAAAAAAGAAGAACTTGAAGATATTAAGCCATTTTTTGTTCATTTATTAAATCAAAATTGATATATACCAGTTAAAGGAAATTTATAATGTCTTTAAAAGTCTATAATACACTCGTAAATGATAAGGTTGAATTTAAGTCAATGGAGCCTGGCAAAGTAAAAATGTATGTTTGTGGGCCAACAGTTTATGATTTTCTGCATATAGGTAATTTTAGAGGAGCGATATTTTTTAATCTGGTTAGGAATTGGTTTGAAGCATCAGGTTATAAAGTTACTTATGTTTATAATTACACCGACGTAGATGACAAAATTATTAAGCGCGCCAATGATGAAGGTGTCGAGTGCTCTGTTATTACTGAAAGATATATAAAAGAGTTTGAAAAAGATTTTAATAATTTAGGACTTAAAAAACACGATTTTAATCCTAGAGTGACTGAATACATTCCACAGATTATTGAAACAGTTGAAAAAATTATTCAAAATGAAAAAGCCTATGTTGTTGATGGAGAAGTCTTTTTTGAAATTGATACTTTTAAGACTTACGGTGAGCTTTCAGGAAAGAAACTGGATGAATTACAAAGTGGTCAAAGAGTTGAAGTAGACGAGAAGAAAAGAAATCCAGGTGATTTTGTTTTATGGAAACCTTCGAAAGAAGGGGAACCAAGTTGGGATTCACCATGGGGAAAGGGAAGACCTGGTTGGCATATTGAATGTACTGCTATGATTCGTGGAATTTTAGGCGATACAATAGATATTCATGGCGGCGGTGTTGATTTACAATTTCCACACCACGAAAATGAAATTGCTCAAGGAGAAGGGGCAACGAATCAAAAGTATTGTCACTGTTGGATGCATAATAATTTTATTAATTTTAAAGATGAAAAAATGAGTAAGTCTCTAGGCAATGTTATTACTGCTAGAAGATTTATGGAAGAATATCACCCTGAAATTTTAAAGTATGCTTTCTTATCTGCTCACTACCGAACACTGATGAGTCTTAATGATGATAAAATTGAGCAAACCATATCAGCTCTAGCAAGAGTCTATAATGCTAAAAGTGATGCAGAATATGTAATCGCTAATTTTTCGGATGAAGCAAAGAACCCAGATGGGGCTTTTTTAAAGTTAATTGATAGCGCACATAAAAAAATTAAGAAATCTCTTGATGATGATTTCAATACTGCCGAGTTTATTTCACATATCTTTGAAGTTGTAAGAGCTTTTAATGCACTCAGTAGAGCAAAGAAGATTTGTGGGGGGAGGAAGGCGACAAGTGAAACTTTTATTGGTTTTTTAAATCATTATGGTGCTATGTCTGCTTTATTTTTCGAGGACGCCAATAAATTTTTAGTTGAATTAGATGAAATTTTACTAAGACAAAAAGAAATCGATAAGACAAAAGTAGAAGATCTAGTAAGGAAACGTAATGAAGCTCGTGATAGTAAAGATTGGG
>CAYGTU010000293.1:0-2610 GCA_964352945.1 uncultured Bacteriovoracaceae bacterium | reverse complement strand
TTGTTTTATACCCCCGAAGGAGCATAAAATTTCTATATTATTCAGTTGTCAAAGAACAGACTTCGGTAAAAAAGGTTTTAAAGTGGTGGAGATGACAGGAGTCGAACCTGCGACCCTCTGAATGCAAATCAGATGCTCTCCCAACTGAGCTACACCCCCACATCAGCACATTGAAAACCTTCCAAAGTCGTGAGAGACTAAAATAATGAAATGCTATGAACATGTCAATTACTAAATGTAATTATTTATTAGAAAATATCTATCCAAAAATTAGGGGTTAAATTATGGTCAAAATTACAGGGTTCTTCTTATTAATAAGCTTACTAGTTGCGTGTAATAAAGAGGGTGCGGAAGCTAAAAAGGTAACTGAAATTGATTTAAATAAGGTAAATGCGGTCATTAAAACGGTCCATGGGAACATCGTTTTTAAGTTTTACCCAGAAGATGCGCCGAACACTTCAAAAAGAATTGCCGAGCTTATAAACCAAGGATTTTACAATGGTTTAACCTTCCATAGAGTGGTTCCAGGGTTTGTTATTCAAGGTGGGGACCCGACTGGAAATGGGACCGGAGGGTCTGGAAAGAATCTAAAAGCTGAATTTAATTCAAAAAAACACGTTCCTGGAACAGTGGCCATGGCAAGAGCTGCTAGTCCAGATTCGGCGGACTCACAATTTTATATAAGCCTAAGTTCTCCATCACATTTGGATGGAAAATATACCATTTTCGGACAAGTAACTCAGGGAATGGAAATACTAGAAAAGATTAAAAAAGGAGATAAAATGCTCCAAGTATTTTTAGAGAATTAAAGAGAAAAAATGTGTAATCTATGTGATCGAATTTCATCCATCAAAAATAATCCTTACCTAGTTAAGGAATTTGAATATGTTTATTGGGTATTAGGAGATCACCAATTTTTTAAAGGTTACTCAATGCTTTTATTAAAAGAACACAAAGGGGATTTAACTGAATTAACAGATGAAGAACATTTATCAATTCAAAAAAATCTTTTAGATGTTTCTAAATTTTTAAAAAAACATTTTAAAGCAAAGAAAACAAATCAAAGTTGCCTTGGAAATTTTGAACCGCACCTTCACTGGCATATTTTCCCTCGTTATGAAGCTGACTTAGCTAATGATGCCACAAAAAATCCATGGCATTGTATGGATCAATTTGAAGGTGCAAAAATCTCTGACGAACAAGTCCTTAAGATAACGACTGAGCTGCGTGAAAATTTTTCAATTACACACTAATTTCACCCTATTTTCTTAGAAATCGAATAGATTAATCCTATGAAGGGGATCATCTTATTTTTTATTACACTCAATGCATTTGCATCTGCTGAACTTGTTCAAAGAGTTTACGATTCTCTTAATCCAGCCAATGAAATAATCCTTCAAGTTAGTTTAGGAAAGATGACAAAAGCTGAAATGCTAACTGAATTGAATCTTGATCCAAAAAATTTTAAAAATAATGGTGATAAAAAGTTTATTCGTGAATTTGGAGGACCTATTATTTTGGAAAACAATCAAATTAAGGTAGATAACCTTTTTGAAGGTTCATCTTCATCATTGGCAATGGAATTTTCAATCAAAAAGAATCAAAAAGTAATTGGTGAATTTCACACTCATCCATATAAATATGAATCATTAAAAAATATGCCTTTTTCTCCGAGAGATTTTCACAATCTTTATAATTACAGTAATGCCTCACATTTAGTTAAAGATTATATAAGTTTTATTATTGCTGGAGATCATTCATATGCCATGGTTGTAGAAGATCCTGAAAGAGCCTTAGAGTTTTGGAAAGGTGAAGATAGAAAAGCAATTGAAGCTGGCTATGAATATACTTTTGATTATCTCTATAAAAAATATTACTCACGAAATAGCGGTGATGAAATTATTGATATTCAGATTAATTCGTTGATTTATATAATGAAAGGATCAGGAATTAAATTATATAGAATTAAAAATTACCAGATCGAAAAGCTCAATTAAATATATTGTTTCTGATCTAAAGCGTAAATTTTTTTAATTATATTCCGATATATATATTGGTGAAATTTTTATCCATATGCCTCTTATTATCATTCAATATTAGCTTTGTGTACGCTCAAGGTGCTTCTACTTTAGCAAAAAAATGTATGCAAAAAGATTTTGCCTGTGGTGAATGTGAAAGTGAATTACAAACTGGATTAAATGAAATCATTAACGAAATCACAACGGCAAAACTTAATACTAATAATAAATGGGCCGAGTCAAATAATTCTGAAAATATTTCAATGAAACCGGGAGTCACTTTAGATGATACTCTCTCAAAAATTATAAAATTAATGAAAGATAATAATGAACTAGGTGAAAATAAATTAAATTTTGTCGTAATTGGTGAAAGTGAAAGTCTTCAAGGTAGCAGCGTAGAAAATGGAAAAATCTATCCTAGAATTATGCTAAAAAGTCCAAGTTCAGAATTAATGGTAACTTTTAATACAAATCCTAATGATCCTGGTTATAAAACTATTGAAATCATGAGATGGATTGGAAGGGAAGGAAAATACTAATTTAAATAACTTAATTTTGGTGAGCCTTGAGAAAAGAGTCAGTAAGCTTTAAT
>CAYGTU010000292.1:0-2614 GCA_964352945.1 uncultured Bacteriovoracaceae bacterium | reverse complement strand
TAAGGGATTCCCTATTGAGCTGGAAATTATAAAGGAGGTAATTCAGTAGATTTTCAGTCGCTAATTTGGTCATTGCGTCTAGCTTGGAAATATGGGTAAAACTTGTTTCAAAGTACTGTAAAAGATAGATTATAAAATCATCAAATTCCCCAAAAGCTCCAGAAAGATTGGCATATTTGTAGTCATCAATTGAAAGGCAATTTTCACAAAGAAAGCCTCCGAAATCTCCTCTGAAGACAATTTTCTTTTTTTCTAGTGCGCTGCTGCAAGTTTTACAATGAAGTAGGTCTGGAGAAATTCCTAAATAATGGAAAGATTTAATAAGAAACATGGGAAAAAACTTATATTTATTAAACGAATTATTTTTTACAGCGGAATCAATATGAAAGAAAGAATTGGTTAAGATATTAAATATTCCCTCATATTCCGTAGACTCATTCATTTCTTCAGAATAGCTGATTGCTACTTTTCCAACTAACTCACAAAATAAACTTACCAATGAAAAGGCCTCATAATTATAGCGAATATGCTCACTTCTCCATAAAAGTTTATATTCACTAGCAATTTTTATATCTGATTTCACTCCGGTTTTTCGATCTGAAACTACAACTTTTAGCATGGCCCCAATTTCAATAATAGAGCTTTTGCGATTCTTAGATCCTGCACCACCATAAAACATGATGTCGACTAAAATTCCCGAACGAAGCAATACTCTGCAAATGAGATCATTTGATTTGACTAAATTTTTGCTTAAAATAATTCCTTCTAGATTCATAAATCACTCTCATTTTTCCTAATAAAACTTCTAAATTCAACCTAAGATTACTTTTTATTTTATCTTTTATTAAAAGTTGATGATTAAATCCATAAATATCAAATACTTCACCCTTGCGCCCACCTCTTCCAAGCATCTGTAGGTACATGGCATTTTCTTCAACCTGATACGTTAAAAAAATCTTTGAAATTTTAGGGAGATTTACCCCATGGCTTAGACAGGTTGTTGATATGATTAAAGCTTTTCCATTTGTATTCTTAAGTTCCCAGCAAAACTTATCTACTTCCCCTCCAACACAGGAAAGAACATGGGGAATAAAAGATGAAAAATACTTGGCTAAATCTTCAACTTCTTGACGATACTTACAAAAAACAAGAACAGAATTTTCTGCTGTAAAAAAGTGATGAAGAATTAAAGGCTTAACTTTATATTTAAAATTGGCGAGAGAATAATAAAATCTTGGATAATTTTTTAATTGCATATTTCCACGATCAACAATTAAAGCATTTTCATAATTTCTCTCTAAATCTCGTTTCATTCTATAAAAAAGTGAGTTTTCAACAGTTGCCGTAAGTAATAAAACTGAAGCTTGCATTGAATAAAGATCTTCAACAAACATAATTAATTTCTCTCTAAAACTATCTCCCCATTTATAAAATAAATGAATCTCATCTAAGACAAAAACTGAATTTGAAATATCAATCTGACTCCAAAAACTAGGCCCTGTTTGCTCAACAGTTGTCACAACATTAGATCCTTCAGGAATAAGATCTCCAGCTGAGTAAAGCATGGTCGTTTCTGAAACCTTTTCATAAAACTCATTTGCCAGGGCCCTAAGAGGAGAAATAAAAATCAATTTACAGTTAATCTGCTGCATAATTTGCTGAACAAGCCAGGTTTTACCTGAGCCAGCTGGAGCAATAAATAGAAGAGCAAACCGATTCATTCCTTCATCTATACAAAATCTGGAAAAGTTAAATTTGTCTAAGTGTTTGTTATCTAAGAAACCTCTCGATCCTTCTGGGAAAAAATGTTATAAAAGGGTAAGGAGAAATTATGTTTTATCAAATTGAAAAATTATTTAATGACCAAATTAGACCTGCTCTTGCTCAACACGGCGGAAATGTTGAAGTTGTAGATATTGATAACAACAGACTCTTTGTAAAACTTTTAGGTGGATGCCAAGGCTGTTCAAGCTCAAAAGCCACTCTTAAAGATGGAATTGAAAATTTAGTGAAAAAGAATTTTCCTGAAATTGAAGAAATTATTGATCTTACTGATCACGTTAGTGGCGAAAATCCTTATATGTAAAAAAAACAGGAGGGAGCAAGCCCCCTCCTGAACTTAAAACCTTAAATCCAATAATAGCAAAATAAAGCTAAAAATCGAGATTAAAAGTCTTAAGATTTTTGTAACGAATTTCTCATCCATAAGGACTCTCCTTTGAGTCAAGTCATCCTTGACACTAAGGATCTGAAATCACGTTAAAAAAATACTTTTAAAAAAATATACTCATGATATAATTTTCTTCTCCTGAACTTAAAAAAGGTTTTGGTAACGAATTAAATTAGCTCCCCAAATGGGGAGCTTTTTTATTGTGCAATTTTCAAAAAATTTATAAATGAGCAAACTAAAGATATTATTGAGTTTTGTTTTTTAGATATGAATTTTTGAACGAACTTCTTTTACAAAATTTAAATCAAGATCAGCTAGTATAATTTTTTCTTCCTCACCAGCGTCTGCTAAAACGTCCCCCCATGGATCAACAATTAGAGAGTGGCCATAAGTATGAATCTTGTCATTATGTTTCCCAAGTTGATTAGCGGCAATGATATAAGA
>CAYGTU010000291.1:0-2617 GCA_964352945.1 uncultured Bacteriovoracaceae bacterium | reverse complement strand
TAGGTTCTGAACTTAATCTGAAGAAAAATGGCTTTATTTTTAGTTCCGTAGATTTCATCGACAAGATTGACTTTAAAAGTTGGTATCAAGAGCAGTTTGGTAAAAAACTAACTCTCAATATTTCTAAAAACCTAGGTATTCTTCATTATCCTGATATGGTTCAAGTTTTAGACCAAGTTGAGATTATCAATAATGCCTACGAAAATCTTCGTACAAATTTCATTATCAATAACGGTGAAAATTTTCCGATTCAACTAGGTGAGTGGTATGCCAAATGTATTTTTGGTTTAATGCAACTTAGATCAACCAGTATGCGTGGTTTTGATTTTTATATGAATGGCGGAAAAAGAGTTGAAGTTAAAGTTCACTGGAATGATGCTTCTTCTCCAAAAGGCGTTAAACTTAAAAAGTCGTTAATTGATATGAGTGATCACACGATCGTCATGTATATCGGCCGTAACTTTATGTTACGAGATATTTTATTTTTAGATTCAAGTTTTATTTCAAGAAAGTTTGCCACTAAAGGGCACACTATCTTTCTTAAAGACAAAGACGTTTCCAATTACTTTTTTTCAAAGTCAGATAAACATTTTGACAAAATTGTGAACAAGGGTATTCTTATGAAGTTTGCTAGTCCTAACTATGCAATGACTCTTGATGGAAGAGTTTAATTTATAGGCGCCCATAGCTCAGTTGGTTAGAGTATTACCTTGACATGGTAGGGGTCACAAGTTCGAATCTTGTTGGGCGCACCATTAAAAGTGCCAGCAGACTTAAGTGGAAGCAATGCTTCCATGCTAGTCTAGTGGCACCTATCTCTTCAGTAAAAAGAAACTTAGACAGGTTTCCTGATGATTTCATGTTTAGATTAAATGATGAAGAGTATGATGTCTTGAGGTCGCAATTTGCGACCTCAAGTTCTGATCATGGAGGAAGGAGATACCAACCACTTGTTTTTACAGAGAATGGAGTTGCAATGTTATCAACAGTGTTAAAAAGTAAGACTGCAGTTCAGGTAAATATCTCTATTATGCGTATTTTTACGAAATTGAGGAGCTTTCATGCACTTGAACAGAGACTGGATAACAAAGTAAATAGTTTGGAGAAAAATATAACTGAGGTTTTTAAAGTTGTATTCCAGCGCCTAGATGAAGTACAGAAAGTAGAAGAAGTTAGCAAAAGACGAAAAATAGGGCTTTAGAAAGATCCTTTTTTAAAATAAATCGTACTTAGCTAAACGACATTCAATCTTAGCATTCCAAAAGATGTGTTTCTTAGAAGTTCTTAGACTGATCTTTTTAAGAAGAGGCATATTTCCCGTAAAGACATAAGCCGAAAAACCTTTGAAGTTCTTCTTAAGCTTTTCACCATATTCGTAATAAAGACCTTCAAGTTCTCGTTGATCTCCTAGTCTTTCACCATATGGCATATTGGCAAAAATTACACCGCTATTTTGATCCGTTTGCAATTCCAGAGCATCTGAATGTTTAAGCATAATATGATTTTCAAGCCTAGCGTTTTCAATATTTTCTTTAGCAACTTCTAAATTGCCTTTATCAACATCACTTCCCCAAAGCTCAATAGTTGAGGCCGCAATTTTTTCATTTATACTTTTATTTAAATCACCCAGAAGTTTTGTAAAATCATCTTTTAACTTAGAATTCTTTGTGAAGAAATTTAATCTCTCAAAAGCAAATTCCTCATCATTAAGAATTTTTATATAACTTCCTGGAAGATCATTAACTTGCATAAACATTTCTATTAAGCTGGTTCCTGATCCACACATTGAATCCATATAAAATTTAACTTCATTTTCAGATAAGATTGTCTGGCATAAAGCACTAGCTAAATTTTCTCTTAGAGGCGCCGTTACAGTTTTTGTTCTATATCCACGGCTGGCAAGTGGTGTTCCACAAAGATCTACCATTACAGTTGTAACTTCTTTTAACTCAGTTTCATCGTTTTTAGGATGAGTAAGTACATAAAAGCTTACATCAGAATAACCTTTTTCAACATCTGGACGAAGGCCATTATTTTTATTTTGGAAATGATCAACTATCGCATCCTTAACCATCATTGATAAATACATGGAATTTTTGTAACTAGACCATTTTTTACCGTTAGGTGAAGCTGAGATAACAGATTTAATTTTAAAAGTTTGTTCAAGGTTAAAAACTTCACTCCAGTCAATTTTCATACTTTCTGCATAGATATCTTTTTCACGTTTAATTTCAAAGCTAGCAAGCTTTCTATAAACACGGCTAGCGATTCTAGAGTTGATCATAAATTTGATGGCAGATATAAAGTCTGATTCAAAATAGACTCCACCAATCACTTTTTCGATATTGCTTAAATTATGTTGTTTCACTTCATCCAGAAGATAGTTTTCAAGAGCTTTCGGGCATGAAGCAAAAAATTGCTTTTTTTGAGGTAGATTTTCGTTATTCATAGGGATGAGTTCTAACGCACTTGCTAAGGTATGCCAAGCAATTGTTTTGTATTACCTTTGATTACTTGTCTTGATTGCCCTATTTTGATAGAAATATGGGTAAATTATTAAAAAACGAGGGAAAAATGATGACTGATACTACAGATCTAATCAAAGGTGACTATTCAA
>CAYGTU010000290.1:0-2632 GCA_964352945.1 uncultured Bacteriovoracaceae bacterium | reverse complement strand
GAAGAAGAAGACGAAGAAGAGGCAGATGAACCGGATGATGAAGATAATGACGAACCTGAAGAGGACGAAGAAGAGGCGGATGAACCTGAAGAAGAAGATGAATCTGAAGATGAAGAAGACTCAGAAGAAGATGATGATGAAGATTTCTAAATTACTCTCTATAAATAAAATAAATCCCTGTATATTCATGAGATTTTGAATTTTCTATAATTCTATTAGTTAAGATATCATGTCTTAATTTTAGGGTTAATCTCGCCCATGTGTATTGAATTTCTACAGAACCATGATCTATGAGTTTTTCAAGTTGGTGATATGCCAAAGCGTTTTCCTGTTTATTATTCACTCCACCCATAAGAGAACTATCATAGATCATATAATCTTTTTGAAATCCAATCCTAAAAAGAAATTTACTAAGTTCAATATTTTTAAGCCTAATATAATCATGATACATATTGGCCTTATCAGCAAAGGTAATTGAAAAACCTGCGCTTGACCCGGTATAATTAGTTCCACCATGGTAATTATTTAAAAAATGCATAGCAAAACCATCTAGCTTTATTAAAGCAATAGCATAATAAATGCTATAGTTTAAAAGATAGTCATTCTTAACTTGTTCATCCCAGCCCTCAACCTTGGAAGCAGGTAATATTTGGTGGAAGAAATTTTGTACAAATTTACTTCCAGAATTAGGTCCAACTATCCCTAGTGTAAACTCGTATTTGCTCGAAACGTATTTACTTTGATAATTAGAAATAAGATTTAAATACAGCTTACCTACATAGGGTGCATCTTCAAGAGGTCTGTTCTTTTTACGGGTAGCAAATGGAGTATGAATTTGTTGAACAAACTCAAAGCTATTTACGGAATCATCGCTAAAATTAACAGGGAAATATATCCAAGAATCATTCGATTCCTTACTATGCGAACGGTAGAAAAAGCCATTTGTATAATAGTAGTCGGTTCCAGCAAATAAATCATTTTCTATACCATAGGTACTAAGATCAAGTGCGTAGGTGTTAAATGTTAATGCAATTAAACTAATAACCGCGAATAGAATTTTTGTTAACATAATTACTTATTTTATTTCGATAGAGTTGAATTAATGATTTTGTTATTTTACCAGGCTTGCCGTCTCCAATTGATTTTTCATTTAGGTGAACTACCGGAACAATTCCTTTAGTAGAACTTGTAATAAAACATTCATCACAATCCAAGAGTTCTTTGGGAGTGAAAATTTCCTCATTAAAGTTCAAGTTGTTTTCACGACACAAGTCTAATATTTTTTCTCTTGTTATTCCTTTTAGAATTCCTACACTGGTTGGAGGTGTAATAATTTTTCCATTTTTAATCATCCAGATATTATTTGTTGTGCCTTCAGTTATTTGTCCTAGCTTGTTAACCATTACTGAATCATAAACATTTTTCTTTTTTGCTTCTAAGTAGGCCATGACACTATTGAGATAATTACCCGATTTAGCATTTGGATCAAGGGAGTCTTTATCATTTCTAATAACATCAGAAATGATAAAATTTACACCATCTTCATACCACCAACTCGGGTTTTCTTTCAACTCTTTGCAAATGATAATTAGGTTATTGCTAATATTACTTGGGGCCAGGTTTATTTCACCTTCACCGCGAGTAATAATAATTCTGATATATTTTCTTTTGCTCGGAACTTCTTTGATTGTTTTAAGTATTTCTTGGATAAGTTCTTCTTTTGAAATTAATATTTCCATTGATATTAATGAAGCCGAATTCCAAAGTCTTTTAAGATGATCCTCTAAATATAGAATACAATCGTCTTTTGTTGTAGTGACTTCATAAACGGAGTCACCGTACAAAAAACCCCTATCAAAAACGGATATTTTAGCTTGATCTGGCGAAAGTAATTCACCATTAATATTTATAGATGTATCTGGAAATATGTCAGAGATATTTTGTTTATTCGTGTTAATTTTCATAATGATTTATATCGATTTATAAAGGGAATAGCAATTAAAACTCTTCTTCTAGGGTTTCTTCAGGTATCAACATGATAAGTTCGTCATCCAAATCTTCAATCTCTCTTTGTACAATATATAGCTTTTCTTTTATTGGGGTTGCTTCTTGAGGTTCTGCTAGCTCCTCCAACATTTCTATACTCTTAAGTTCAATTTTCTTTTTCTTTTTGATTATATTTGAAAAATTTGGCCAAGTGTATAATTGTAATTGAAGCCAGCAATTTAGGGCATCATTTTTTTTACATGATAGATCGCTATAGTCTATTGCCATTGAGTTATTGCCTAGCTGCATGGCAACATATGACTGCATCTGATTCACCTCATGGGGTTGTGAAAATCTTCCTAGACTTAAAATTTTATCTAGTGTTTCTTGGGCTTCTGCGTATTTTTCTTGTTGAATTTGGAAAATTGCTCGTAAGCTCAATTTCTTATATCTGTTTTCATCTGTACTATAGATATTATTCACAAATTTTTCGCCATCTTTATATTGCTTTAGTATCCATGTAAGTGGGAGTGCTCGTTCAATTGCATTAAATGAGTTAGCCTTCATTTTTAGCGCTAATTTAAAATGTGCATAGGCTAATTTATATTTTTTTTCTGTTACATATATATTTCCTTTTATATTATTT
>CAYGTU010000289.1:0-2648 GCA_964352945.1 uncultured Bacteriovoracaceae bacterium | reverse complement strand
ACTTGGATCTACTCTAAAAATCTCTGAAGCCTCTTGCTTATTTATAAGATCATAACTAGCAACCATATTATTTTTTAAAAGCTTTAAAGGATTATCGCTATTTAACTTAAAATCACTTTTCCATTTCCATTCATCTTTATTTCCCAATAGTTTGGCAAAATCTTTAGTGTCAATTTTTGTTTTTGAACCACCAAATTCAGCGCAAGAAGTATCTTTCATTTCATCATAACAGAGATTTTTCTCAGCATCCGGGTTTTGATCTGGATCCATAGCTCTATCATCTCCATTTTCTAGAAACGAAAGAGAAGCTAGATTCTCAATATGATTAGAGTAATCATTTTTTATTTCATTTATAAGTTGTTTTTTTAGAGCTTCACCGAGTCTTGAATTTATATCTTCCTTCTTTTCTTCACTACCTTGAATAAAGAAAGGCTGTGTTGGATCCTTTAAACAGTTACAACTTCTATAATCTAAATCTTTATACTCAATTACATCAAATAAATTAAGACTCGTAGTACCTGCTCGAATCAACTCTCCGGTGTTATCATCTTTTTCAAATTTACAAAAATTAAACTTATCTGTATCATTAACACTCTTTTTTCCTTCACTATTAGTTTTACCATCCATGATTCTAGCCAAGTGCTTGCACTCTCGAGACTCAACACATTCCCAACCATCTACTCCACCACCTGTAGGACATTGATTTCCACCACCTACAACAGTTTTGAAATGTTTTTCCCCCATTCCATCGACTTCACTAAAAATTTGTTCAGATTCCTCTTGTGCATGTTCAAGCTCTGCTTTCAGAGAAGAATCACTTACATCACTGGTGTCGACGTATTTAAGTTCATCATGAAATTTTTCATTTAACTTCTGATTATCATCGTCTCTATTTTTATGATCTAAACACTCTTGTGTGATAAGTTCTTTTTTCTGTTCATCACTTAAGTTATAAAAGTCACCATGTTCTAAAAACTGATCTCTTCTATTATTTAAATGTGTTTGAAAAAGACTATTATTTTGAATTTCCTTTATAATTGAATTATCTTCAATAAAGTTTTCATTTTTATTTAAAGTATCTACAAATCTATCTGCAATTTTCGAGCATCTATTTCTACGCCAAAAATTATCCTTATGCTGACCAAAAGCATTGGTGCAAATAATTAATAAACTGAATATTACAATAACTTGATATTTCATCTTCTCTCTATTCGGTTGTTTCTTTTAATATTTTAGTAAAAACCTCAGCTTTCTCTAAGTTTTTTTAAATTAATTTCTCAAAAGTATAATTAAGTATCTGGAATTACAGATCACAGCTTATAAAAACTCAATAGTTACGGCGCCTCAAAAACAGGGCAAAACAAATTATTGGCACTCTATTTTATTTAATTTTTCGTGAAATTAAGCCGTTAAGTCATTTGAGAAGAAAGTATTAAATCATTTTGATTAAGAACTTATAATTATTGAAAATATAAAAAAAGGAATGGTGTTATGAGAGTTTTACTTGTTGGGATTATTTTAAGCTTAAGCTTCGGAGTTGCTCAGGCAGCAAGTGAAAAGGTGACTTGTTATAAATACAATAAATCAAATGGCGAAATATCCACCAAAGAAAAAAAGAGATGTAGTGGAGCTTGGGCCGATAGTGAAGCCAATGCAATCATCGATGGAAGCGCAAAAGCTTACAAAAAATGTAAATCTAAAATTTCAAATGGAAAAGCTGAATGGGTTATTGTAAATCCATCTGCTCCAATTGGTGACCTTAAAGATGGTGAAGGAAAGCCTGTTGTTCACGGATATTGTAAGAAATCTAGTGGTGGAATACTTGCCAAAGGTAGTGAGAAATTAAAGAACGCAAAAGATAAAGTAAAAGGTAAATTCTCTAGTGGCTCAGCTAAAAAATGTCTTAAGGTTTTAAATAAATTAAATGGTAGGACATTTCAAAAAGGAAGCGGAGAAAAACAAGATGTCTTAGAATACTACTCTAAAGCTTTTGGCGAAGGTAGTGACGTAAACTTAAATGAAAAAGATGATAAGGGAAATAATTTATTTTGCGAATCACCTTTAGCGACTAAAGCAAATATTAAATATTTATCAAATCTTGAAAAATGCTATAAGAAACTTGAAAAAGTTAATGGGAAAAGTAAACGCATTAAAACTGAAGAAGATATCAACTTTACTATTGCCGATGTATTCAGCAATGAAGATCTCAATGCTAAATGTGATAAAAAAGCTTTCAAAAAATTTCAATCTGGAAATATGTTAATTAAAGGAGCTGCTGTTGTAGCTATTGGGCCGCTAGGTTTATTACTTGGTTCGAAAAATTGTACTAAACATGCAGCAAAAGCATTTAAAAGAGCGGGTGTAGACAAGAGCGCAACTAAAGAAGATGGAATACGAGCTATGAATGCTTATTATGATGATCTTTTAATAAGAAGTGGCTTAACTGAAGATATTATACAAAAAGCAAGTAGACAAAATCTTTCAAAATTAAATGGCGTTGGGTGGGATCCAGAAAATATTTGTAAAAATGATTCCAGAGCTAGAGTAAATCAGATTAAAGAAATTGGAAAATGTATCAAAAATGCTGATAAGAAAAAACTCGCTCTAAGTACAAATAAAAAATTCAAATGTATGGCAAACGCTAGATT
>CAYGTU010000288.1:0-2676 GCA_964352945.1 uncultured Bacteriovoracaceae bacterium | reverse complement strand
ACCTAAGTGCTTTTTATATAATTCAAATTTTTTAGCATAAAACTCAGGGTAACCCTCATCTAATTTTTCAAAAAGTTCATGAAATTGATAGAGGCGTCTGATGTCTTGTAGATCAGCTTTATCTAACCATTTATCTGTATAAGTCATTGCTTCAGGGATAAAATCTCGAACTTGATTTTGTGGAGGGATTTTTTCAAAAAATTCTCTTAAGAAAAATGTAGGATATTTCCTCGCCATTACTTTTCTATTAATTAATTTTGGGCTTGTTATTAAATCTCTAAAAGCTGTTGGCGTTGGATAAACTTTTGCAAAACCACTTTCAAATTCAACTAACATTTTAGCCGCTTTTTCTGGTTGTGCATCACCAATTGTTTTAAAGAAATCCGTTAATAAGATTTCATAGTCTGCCATTAAGTCCGTTTTTTCATAATACGAATTTTCAGGTAATGTCATCAAAGGGGAATCTAAATAGACATCATAAACATCAGGATTCTTTAAATTGGCTATTCTTCCAAAATAAAGAATAGAAGCTGAGCTTGTAAAAAGATTTTCATTAAATAATCTTAAAAGAGATTTTCTATTTTTTATTTCATTTAGTTTCTCAACTGTTTTATTAACTAATTCCTTTTCTTCAACAATTCTTGAATCAACGTTCATACAGGCTTTATAGTAATTTTTTAATGTAATCTCTTTGGCATCAATTGGAACTGTATTAACTAGGTCTTTAAAATATTGCTGTTTAGTTTCAAGAATTCTTTCACTTGAATCACTAAAGGCAAAGGTATGCCTTGATCTATCTTCTCTTAATTCAAAAGTTGAAACAACTTTATTACAAGTATAGGAGTAAAAATCTTCACATGGATTAACTGTTTCATCTATTTCAAAAATCCGTTTAGGCGGGATAATGCTACTCTTGGTAACTTTCTTTTCAGATCCACAAGAAACAATAAAAAGACAAATAAGAAATAAATTAATTTTAAACATAGATTCTCCTGATAGATCTATTTTAAGTTCCATACCCTTGATTTTTAAGAGTTAATGCGTCATGGAATATCTTGCTTTGCCTTTCTTAAGTGTTAAAATACAAGGAAGCTATCAATTTAAGTGACAAATTTAATCAAAAGATGAATAAGGGTTTCATGAGAAAATATAGAGCTATTGTTGTACATTCTGGTGGCATGGATTCAAGTATATGCTTGAAAATAGCAATAGATAAATTTGGCCATGAAAATGTTCTATCACTTGGTTTTAACTATAATCAAAGACATGATATAGAGTTAGACTGTGCTAATAATATAGCAAACTATTTCAAAGTAGATCGATCAGTTTTAGACATAACCTGCTTGCAAGAAATTACAGATAATGCCCTTATCAATAAAAATACAATCATCAAGAATGAAAATACATCTCCCAATACTTTAGTGGTTGGAAGAAATGGCCTAATGGCCCGATTAGCTGCCGTTCATGCAGAAAATTTAGGTGCGGATTCTATTTATTTAGGAGTGATTGAGGTAGAAGAGGCCAATTCAGGATATCGAGATTGCTCAAGAAGCTATATGGATAAAATGGAAGAAATTTTAAAAATTGATTTGAATAACGATCAATTTAAAATTGAAACTCCCCTAGTAAAATTAAATAAATTTCAGACAATGGAATTAGCTAATAAATTAGGTGTTTTAAAATTTTTATTAGAAAATACAATCTCTTGCTATGAAGGAATTCCAGAATACGGTTGTGGTAAATGTCCTGCCTGTAGTTTAAGAAATAAGGGAATTGCTGATTTTTTAAATTCTAATGTAAAATTTGATTTTTCTTATCGTAAAAAATTCAGTTAAAGCTCTCCAGTATCTTTTAACTTTTTCATCAGTCTATTTAAACTAGATGGATTTACTCCAAGATACATGGCCAATTGATTTTGTGGTATTCGATCAAATAGTTTTGGATGCATATTTTTAAAATTAAGTAATCTTTCTGCTGTCTCGAATTGTAAAAACTGTCTTTCTCGCCAATCTTTATTGAGATAATGAACTTCAGTAATCCACTTTCCAATTCTTAACCAACACTGATGTTGATCGTACATTTTTTCTACTTCACTATAATTAGTAAAATAATAGCTGGTATCTTCAATCGCTTGCACGCCTACCGGTGAAGGTTCTTTTAGTAAAAAAGCATAGTAAGATGACATAAAATCACCTTCAGCTTTAAAGGCTAAATTAAACTCTCCTCCATCGGGAGTAACTAAATAATATCTAACAAGACCAGAAACAATAAACCCTACTTTTTCAGCACTAGAATTAATACTAATAAACTCTTCACCTTTGCTTATGCTTTGCAGCTTAAAAAGCGAAAGAAAATGCTCCCATTGGTCATCTGGAATATGAGCAACTTCCATAAATTTTGGCTTAAGAATATCGAAAAATTGTTTTTTTTCCATAACGTATTATAAATGCTAAATTTGTAGATAGAAAGGAATAAAAATGAGTTTTTTAAACGCTTTGCTCAATGATCTTGAATTTGATTTAAACACATATAAAGATATATTTCAAAATTATAATCTTTCAATGCCAAGTAATGGAATCTTTTCTTTTAAATTAAAAAATCAGAATGCAGAAACAAAACACATTATTCTTAGTTGTGGTATTCACGGAAATGAAACGGCGCCAATAGAAATAATTG
>CAYGTU010000287.1:0-2680 GCA_964352945.1 uncultured Bacteriovoracaceae bacterium | reverse complement strand
TTACAATGGATTCAATCTATACGACGATTGAATATTATAATGGCCAGAAAAGATTACCTGCTCTTACGCAACTCATTCCTGATGGACAAGAACCATCTAACTGGAAAGGAGGAGAAGTTTTAATTACATTTCTTAAACCTGGAACCTTAAATACAAATTTGTCATCTGGATTTTTTGTAATTTCAAAGCGTCCTTTATCTTTATTTTTTGGGTATTTTTCAGCAAGTCCTAGCATTTGATAATCACCACCACCTACTCCAACTCCGTTATGGCAAGAAACACATCCAACTTCCATGAATTTTTTAAGACCTTTTCTCTCCATTTTATTAAGTGCTCGTAGATCACCTTTTAAATAATCATCGAATCGACTTGGAGTAAGTAAAGTTCTTTCAAATGCTCCAATTGCAACACCAATGTTTTTATAAGTGAATGAATTCTTTTTACCGAAGGCAGTTTGAAATTCTGAAATATATCCGGCATCACTTAACTTTTTAAGGGCTGCTTTTTCACTCGGAAGACCGTGTTCAATTGGATTTAGAATTGGGCCTAAAGCTTGAGCTTCAACATCTTTCGCTCTCCCATCCCAAAACTGAGCAATATGAAGGGCCGCATTTAATGAAGTAGGTGAATTTCTTCCCCCTCTTGTTCCATCATGACCAGGAGAAGTTGCTTGATTATCAACTCCAAATGTATCTAAGTTATGGCATGAACTACAAGAAATTGTATTATTAATCGAAAGCTTTTTTTCAAAATATAATTTTTTACCTAATGAAATTAATTTTTCGTTTTTCTTAACATCAATTATTGAATCTGGAAGAGGCTTGAAATTTTCAACGGCATCTTTTTGCAATTGTTTATCTTCTTCAGTTAACTTTTCTAACTGACAAGAAACTATCAAAACTATAATCATTAAATATTTTAAACTAGCCATACACTCTCCTTAAAAATTTTATTTAGTTTATATTAAAATTTAGCAATTTATTATGAAAAATATTAGATTTTTATCATGTTCTTATTAGACATAAATAATGCACAGTTTAAAAATTGTTAAAAAGGACTTTATTGCCATCTAATCTTAAATCAGTTATTTTTTAAGTCCTCAATAAACAATCCCAAGTGCTCGGGTGGTGGAATGGTAGACACGCTACGTTGAGGTCGTAGAGCCTGCAAGGGTGTGGGGGTTCAAGTCCCCCTTCGAGCACCAATTAACTCTTAGCTTTTCTTTCTTTAAAAACTGAATATCCAAACTACACATCAAAGCCCATGTCTGGCCTTTGCTGTATGTTTGAGTCCCCCTTCGAGCACCAATTATAAATTTTTCTTTTCACAAAGATAAAATCTAATAATTATATTTATACCCTCTAAATTGCTAATCATTCTTTAGGAATAAAAGAGATTAAAATATTTTAATCTCTAATCGGGAGAAAAAATGAAAAAAATCATCATTAGTTTATTTGCTATAACATCTTTAAGTTCATTTGCTATGAATTGCAGTAAAGGATCTGTAAATCTAGAAGTAAATAATAATGAAATTATTATTAGAAATGGAAATGACGAAATCAGAAAAATAGTTAATGACTCTGTTTGGGACGGTCATATTGGTGGCATTATTACAGGAAGAGGATTTTCAATTTCCTACCAAAATCACTATGGATGTTTTAGGTTTGTAAACTATACAGGTCCAATCTCAAGTCATAATAGAAATATCGTCAATATCGACTTTGGAACATGTGCTGGTGGATCAACGCCAGATGGACTTTGTCTTCGACGCTAATGAGCTTAATTAATACATAAAAAATTTTATGAGACAATTTTTTTTCCTAACTAAAATTCATGTCTTGTATATTACAACTAAGATATTAGTAATTTTAAGGAGACATGAATGAAAAAATTAATTATTGGGGTATTAGGACTTTTAAGTCTTTCCTCTTTTTCAATGGAAGTAACTAAAATAGATTTAGATTCAGAATTAAATTTAGAAGGAGATGAGGCATTTCTCTTATCCAACCCATCATTAGATACTCCATCAGGGTATAGTTATAATAATACAGGGAGAGTATATTTTAGTGAAAACTCAAGTGATAAAGGTGTTTGTGTCGGATTGGGTTATGAAAGAAACGCTCCACTTTCTATTATATTACAAGATGAATTAAAAAACAGTAGGCTTACCATAAATGTAAAAGATGATGGTAAAGTTCAAGGAGTTGAATCTAATGCTAAAATCATCAAACAAATAGTTTGTATTAATAAAAGAACAAAACCCCAAATTGATGCCACATTATTTAAAACTCCAAGGGCCCCAGGTGGATGGGATACTTATTATTCAGCAGAGGAAGATACAAGCCCTAAAGGTATATGTTTTCAATTAGGATATACAAATACTACTCACCAAGGAATACTTCCAACTGAATCTAATTATGACATGCCACTTTTAAAAGTGGATCCAGAAGGAAAAATTCTCTCAGCGGCTCAAAGCTCAGTTTTTGTAGATAACATTCTATGTGTTCAATAGTTATATGCTCTTGGAAACAAGAGCTTTTCTTTTTAAAGAGTAGCATTTTCCTCCCTGTAATTTAAATTTAAGGACAATCTCAAAACCCCGAATAACTTATTATGAAATGGTATCTTTATGTCTTCATTTTATGTTGTTCTATTTTGGGTTCTTGGTTTAGATGAGGCG
>CAYGTU010000286.1:0-2724 GCA_964352945.1 uncultured Bacteriovoracaceae bacterium | reverse complement strand
ACAACAAAGAACAACTCCAAGAAGAAACTAAAAAACCACTAATTCAAGAAAAAAGTAAAGAAGAAAATAAAGAAGAAATCAAAGAAGAAAATAAAAAAGAAGAAATCAAAGAAGAAAGTAAAGAAGAAGAAAGTAAAAAAGAAAATTTACTTAAAAAGTAAATTTACCTATAAAATTTAAGATGAATCTTAAAATTATTTTTTACTTTGCAAAGTAAAAAATAATTTTAAAAAGATCACTAAAATCCCATAAAAAAGAGATACAAAAAAATATAAAAATATTGATTATACAAAAAATTGATTATAAAAATATTATAAAAAATAAGGTAATATAAAATGAATAGAGAAAATGAGAAAAAAGTATATTTAGTAATTTGGCAAGATACAACTGACTATGATTTGCCAATATATAATTATGTATTTTCAACAAAAGCAAAAGCAGAAAAATATCGACAATATATTTGGGATACAATATACACAGCTAAATATATTGATAATAATAATCCATCCATATCATGTATGGTAGTAGATGAGTGGATCAAAAAAAATATTTGACTTAAGATTGGTAAAAAAATAAGAAAATGCTAAGTAAATTTTACTTTGCATTTAATTAGTGAATTTCAGTTTACTGGCTTTGTTGATCATTTCATGAATTTCAGTTTCTGTGTAGTATTCGTTTTCCATTGATGTATAAACAATATTTGGATCTACTTTTTTGCTGTTTGGGTATTTATCTGAGCACCAGGATGAGAGAATAATGTAGAAATTCTGGTGAGTGATTGTCTGTAGAACATCATCCTTTGAGAGTAGGATTTCAGTTAATTTTTCACCTTCTCTTAGTCCAGTAATTTTAATTTTTAAATCTGGTTTGATGATTTGGATTAAATTCTTAATTAAAATACTTTTACTCTTGGTGACAAAGATTTCTCCACCTTTCATAATTTCTAAAGCAGTTAGAATTTGAAATAGTAGATCTTCCCAGGAGATAAATACTCTTGCAATTTTATCATCTGTCAAAGAAACTGTTTGATCTGTCCAATCTTGGTTAAATAATGATTCTACAAAGGATCCACGACTACCGAAGATATTACCAAAGCGAATCACTGAAAACTTTGTTTGTCCATAACGATTTCCATTAATACAGATCTTATCTCCCAGGAGCTTGGTCGCACCATACGTATTTGAAGGATTAGTTGCTTTATCAGTCGAGATGAAAAGTACTTTATCTACTTTGTTCTCTAAAGCTGCATCAACTATATTCTTTGATCCCTCAATGTTTACTTTGAGAGCCTCCTCCGGGTTGTTTTCACATACTGGAACATGTTTCAAAGCTGCTGTATGAATTATATAATCAACTCCAATTGACGCTTTTTTAACGCTATCATAGTCTTTTATATCTCCGACGATGAATTTAATTTTAGAATTTTCCTCAGGAGATAGTAAGTTCTGATATCTTAAATACAACTGGTGTTGTTTATACTCATCTCTGGAGAAGATGATCAATTGTTTCAGATCTTTTTTTACTAAACTGCGACAAAGAACTTGACCAACTGAGCCAGTCCCACCAGTGATTAAAATAATTTTATCAATGAACATCCAGTGATATAATATTACCGTAGAAATTACATATCTCTGAATATACATGCTCTGTTATGTTCTCTAATGTAGAATTAACTATTTTTTAAATGTTGGTTTAATCTTCATCCATTTTAATTTGATCATTTATTCTTCGTGCTCTTCTTTTTCTATATCTACGATTGGTCAAACTTGTGCCTTCGTTGTCTAATTTAACCTCACTTTCTTCCATGGATAATAAGTCATCATTGTTGTCGTCATCTGATAAATTTGACATCTCTGGAATTACTCCTAAAAAATCTACTTTCTTTATTTTACCATTAAAGTAACATACTCTGACTAAACTTTCATTGTCAATATTGCACAAATCTAAAAATTCCTCAAATGGCATGTTCTGATAGTAGGGTTGAGGATAAATATTAATTACCCGATGATCTAAATATATTATCTTAACCATTGATCCTGGTTCTAGATGATCTTTTATCTTGTCAAATTCTACATGTGAAAAGATAAGATTAAAAACCATTCCTCCTCTCATTTTTATTGAATGATAGCATTTACCTTGATATCTACTGGGTGTCTGTTCAGGATCATTAGTTAGTGATCTAATTTCCTCAATCTGATCTATTACTTCGTCATAGATATTAAATAGATTCTTAATATCAAACACTACCTGAGTCACACTATTTTCCAGTGAACTTTTAAAAATATCTAAATTTTCAAGACAAGAAAACATATTCTATATAAACACGAGAGATGATTTTTTTATTATATCGGTCAATTAATCGATAAATTTAACTTAAATAAAGGTTTTTTCAGTTCACACACACTAATTAGCAATTTAATTTTTATTCTTAAACACTAAGAATAAAAATTAGAACCTTTAATTTTGCATATAGGTGAATTACATACTTTTAATCTCTACGAATTTACCGGAGTGACAGATGTATTACACCTGTTAAAAATCTATATCATTTTTGATTTAGCCAAAAAATGTTAAAAATCTATATAATTTTTGATTGCTTTGATGTTAAAATGGTTCCATACCTAATCTTAGATCTAATAGCTAAACACCTTTTAAAAAGATATTATGGCAATCAGACCCTTCTGAGACTCAGATTAGTCTCTAGATCTTTTGAAAACAAAAGGC
>CAYGTU010000285.1:0-2726 GCA_964352945.1 uncultured Bacteriovoracaceae bacterium | reverse complement strand
CTGTAATAACAGTGCCAGTAGACTTTAATTTTAATTGAAAATAAATAAACGAGAGAGAGCTTTCACTCCCTCTCGCCTCAAACGATTGGACTGATAGATTCATAAAAAAAGGCTCCAACTTGAGAGCCTTTTTTTTATTGCAAATAAATTGAAAATTTAGTTCTTTTAAAATATTAAAATTATTACCTTTATTCTTTTATCAAAGTAAAAAAGTCTTTTTAAAATTAGGTCTCAGCAACTTTAGCGTGAATGATTTAGGAGCCAGCAGACTTCAGTAAAAGCACTGATTCCATGCTTGTTTTACGATATTCTATTTAAATAATATTAAATACTTACCACTATTACACTTCTCCTGTTCAGCTTGTACAAATTGAAGTAAACTAATCCACGATGAACAAGCAAAAAAATACTCAACATTTTGATTCACAAAAGCTTCTTGAATCAGCTCTTTTAGAAAAACTAGAGCTAAACTTTGAAGCAAGAATTGAGTCTCATGAGAACGCAAGAAAACTTGTTCAAGAACTCAAGCAAGCTGGACAGGAACAACGTGCAAGATCTCAGCAAGCTTCTTAGAAAACTTTTAGAAAATGAAATTGATTTTGTATTGATCGGTGGCTTCGCCGCTGTTGTACATGGGTCAACTCTCGTAACACAAGACTTAGATATATGCTCATCCATGACAGTTGAAAATATTGAAAAACTTCGAGTTGTACTAAAAAATTACAATCCCATTCATAGAATGAATCGAGAAGCTAAACTTTCATTTCTAGATCATCCTAAAAGTATAGAGGGATTAAATAATATCTACCTTGAAACTGATCTCGGAATTCTCGATATCTTATCTGAAACTCAACCTGCTGGTAATTTCGAAACTATTAAAAATAATTCAATTGAAATTTCTCTCTATGGTCACCAATGCAAAGTTATTTCAATTGATGATCTTATTAAAGTTAAAGAATCTATGAGCAGACCTAAAGATTTGCAAGCTGTATTAGAATTGAAGAAAATAAAAGAATTAAGCGATTAATCCAATACTCTTTTTGATTTTTTCCAAAAAAAAAGCCACTCGTAAAAGTGGCCTATATGCTGATTATTATTGAATTTAAATTGGTTGCGGAGGCTGGATTCTCATGAGTTTCAAAGACTTATAATACTATTGTTAATCTAACTTATTGAAATAGTAGCTTTGCTGAGACCTGCTTTTATTATCTATTGTTGCCTATTGTTAAAGATTTTGAACCAGAATTGAACCAAAATATTACTATTAAATAATGCCTTATTATTTAATACAGAAGTTTTGGTCGAATATAAGTATTATTGAATAGAAAAAGGCTCACAATTTGCGAGCCTTTATGAGTGTTATTTGTGTTTTAAACTAGTGCTTTTAGTAACTCATTTTTTTTGGAAAAGTGCAGTCCTGTTTCCTTCGGAGTCCTTAAATTCCGCGACCCATCCATAATTGGGCACTTCGGTTTTTGGAAAAAGAATTTCTCCACCTTTTTCAACAATTCTGCGTAAAGCCTCTTCGATGTTTGTTGTAGCAAGATAAATCAAAGTACCAGAAGTCGAAGGCTTATAGATATCTCCCTTAGCAAGTGCGCCGGTTATTCCAGAACCCTCAACAAATGGAAAAAACGCCATCTCGTTCCCATGAATCACGTCCTTAGAAAAGTCACATCCAAAAACATGAGAATAGAATTTCATTGCGCGTTCGAGATCATTTACTGGAATTTCGAAGTAAGTGCCTATGTTTTGCATATTATCCTCTCAAGAATTGCATCGAGTCCAAGACTTAAAGCTTTTTGAGCTAATTCCCATTGAATACCCTCAATAGTAGCTCTTGCCTTTTCATTATTTCCATCTCCAAAAAGTTGAATTAGCCATGCATCTGGATTAAATCTAAGGGCTTTATATTTAACCTCCAATTCCGAAGCTAACGTTGATTTCCCAGAACCTGGTAAACCGCAAATGAGATGAAGTGTGGGCTTAGATAGTTTCATTTGGATTCTTCAATGACAAAATATAAAGTTCTTCAGTTATATTCTGGATTTGAATTAGCTTTTCAAATTTAAATCCGAGCTTGCACAGAATTTTCTTTGATGGAATATTTTCAGGATCAACCGTGGCAACCAAAGATTGCAACTTCACAACCTGTGATCCCCATACTTTCAATTCCTCTGCCACTTCACTTCCGAATCCCCTTCCCCAATATTTGTCACTAAAACGATACATCATCTCAACTGGACTACGACCTTCTTCATCTAAATATTTAAGTGCGGCTAAACCAATGAGTGTCTTGGATTCATTTTCAAAAACACCTAATATGCCGAAGCCATTTCTACGATGGTAATTTTCAATCTCTGAAATCCACGCTGAAGCATCTTCTACTGAATTTTTTCGATAATCCGAGATTTGAAAACGTCTAACACCTTCGTTTTGAGATAACTCTAAATAGCTAGAGGCATCTTCTTTCGAAAGCATCCTTAAGGTGAGTCTCTGTGTCGTTAAAGTCATAATCAAATGGTTTTAATTTTTGTTTCGCTCATTAATACCATGTATTTATGAGCAGATGTGAATTGCGAGCCTTTATATGAAATAATTACAGGACTTGCATTAGAATCTCTATTGAAGAAGTGCAATTAGATCATTATATAGGCCATAGACTGCCAAATATTTAATAGAGAGATTTTAGTCGGGATTGAATATTATAGAATAAAAAAAGGCTC
>CAYGTU010000284.1:0-2749 GCA_964352945.1 uncultured Bacteriovoracaceae bacterium | reverse complement strand
CCTAATAGCATTAATTTTGGGGAAACCCAATTGCCAAATTTGTGGGATTATGCTGATAATGTTGATACATTTTGCTTTTTAATTGATTTATAATGCATTTACTAAAACGTTATTGTTAATAACATTGGATAATTAATAACAAAAACTACCCCTTTCTATTAAGTCTATTTACGAAATTTGCTAAAGTATTATCTAATATCACAACTAATTTCAAATTTATTTGAAATAAAATTATAAAAATTAAAATAAGCTTGAAATTGAATTTCTTCAAAATACCTTCCCTGACAAATCTGTATCGGTTTTTAATGAAGTAATTTAAGATTTTTTAATAACGCGAAGTAATTGAGTAAAGCAGTCGGGCGCTAGTAAATATACTTTCTTATTTCAGGTAGATTCTCTACATTTCTAAATGTGGTCTCAATACTAGTGCAACGGTTTAAAATGCTTACTTGGCTTAATATTGGCCAAATTTCATAGAGAAAAATTTGTACAGGATTCCATAATGAAACCCAGCCTAGCACCGTTACACCTTCTATGAAGAAAGCCTTTAGTAGTGAATCAGAATACTCAACAAATGCGTGTGAAGAATAGGTACATAAAAATAAAAATGTTAATCCCATCAAAAGTGACTTAAGACCCTGCATAATTTTATTTTTAAATTCTGCTTTTTTAACAATTGCTGCATATTTAAAAAAATCAGATACGGATTTTCTTAATTGATCAACATCATTAGCATCTCCCGTAAATGTATAAAAATAAAAATCAATTCTAATACCTAAAGAGCTTGGTATTTCTCTGACACAATCCACTATATACTGTTCTACAGCCGGAGTGATATCTCTTACATTTAGAGGGGAAGGATCTTTATCATCATAAAGATCATAAGGTTGATTGATAGAGATCTCAATTAGGATTTTATCCCCTTCTCTTCTGTATCTTTCTAAATATTCGCTTGAGTTATTTGAAAACTCCATACTCTATTAATACCATGATTCATGGGTGGAACGCCAGTCTCATAGCAGATCTTGCCATTTAATATGGAACCCATTGATTTTTGATTGTTATGTTTAACTGAATATTAACATTACATTTCAAAAATCATTTCCTATAATTTAAAAAAATCAAAAAAATAAGGAATTTCATGAAAATCATTAGTTTTCTCGTTTTATTCATTTTATCTTTATCCACATTAGCTCAAGATTACTGCCACGAAGAAAATATTCAAATTCCCTACTCTAAAAATGAAGAAGCTCAAGCCTATAACTATGAAGTTGGAATTCAACAAATTGATCTAGAGAATATGGAAAATCAAATTGAAGATGCCATGGAAAATACTGAAGAATCTACTGTTGATTTAGAAGGCATGTCAAAAGATCAAAATAATGTGATTCTAATTTCTATGGATGGTATTCGATCTTATGAATTTTATCGTGGTACTTCATGGTTACTCAATAGAACTGACTTTAAAGGAAATATTTTTCCCTATATTTGGAATGAAATGATTCCTAATGGAAATCTCTTTGGTCGAAAAGGAATAAAAAGTACCTTTAGAAGTGCCGATAAACTTGGGATCAGTTTACCAAATTATCAAGCAATTTTTTTAGGACATAATCATGGATTTTTACTTGGAAATGCAAATCCCAGAGTAAAACAAGAAACTATGTTTGAAAGAATAAAAAGAGAATTAAATCTTTCATTTAAACAAGTTGCCGCAATTGGTTCATGGAGTGGTGTAAATCGTGCTGTGGCCAAAGATCCAGAAAGTTATTTTATTAATATTGGTCAAGTTCCTCTAAACGATGGGACTAATGATCCCGTAATTAAGCAATTAAATGAAGAGCAAAAAAAAGCGCCCGGCTGGAATAGAAAAAATACCACTGATAGAGATGATAAGTATACATGGATGCAAGCAATGCATTATCTGAAAAAACATAAGCCCAGATTAATGTATATTAACTTACTGGATGCTGATGAATATGCACATAACATGGATTACACAAACTATCTAAAATCACTTCGATGGTTTGATAATAAAATTAAAGAATTAATGACCCTATTAAAAAATGAACTTAAAGATTATGGGAAAAACACAACTGTTTTAATTACCACTGACCATAGTAGAGGATTCGCTTGGCTATGGAGTGGTCACTCAATTGAAAAAAATATTTTTCTCGTTGCTAAAGGTCCCTACACTAAAAAAGTAGGAAGGGTAAAAGGAATTGGAGTTAGAAATCACTATTCTATAAGACCAACAATTGAAATGCTTTTTGGACTGAAGCCAGCAACTCCTGCTCCACCACTTTACAGTGTTTTAAAAAATAGTTTTTAGGTGTTGTTTAAATCTTTACCAAGAATTTTTACAAAAGCTCCTCTGTAAAAATCTTTTCTGTTATTCGCCAAAACTTTCCTTGTTTTCTAGCAATAATAAACTTTGGTAATCTTAGTAAGCCTTGATGATCTACCACTTGCTGTGGGCTGGTAAACTTTAAATTTAATTCAGGTCTTCTAAGATGAGATCTTAAAAAATTAATATTAAATTTCTTTAAACTCGTTTGATTATCTAAATAATGTATTTCAGACAAATATTTTGCATCATAATCATAATATTTCACCTCTAAGAATGATTTCCCATTTTTATCAAACTTTTCCTGCATTTCAACAGAATCAGAATTGAGGATATGAGGAGTTTTAGAAAGTATTGCTTGTTTTAATTTTGAATCTGCATCAATTATAATATTTTTACAAGTGG
>CAYGTU010000283.1:0-2754 GCA_964352945.1 uncultured Bacteriovoracaceae bacterium | reverse complement strand
TGATTTTAATATAGGGCCTTTTTCTTTAGTGTATTCAGCTAGTCGTACAGGCGCGGGATTTTGATTCAGTATCCTTTATAATACAATTGATTTTACGATTGATTTTAATGCTTATCGCTGGAAAACTGAAGATGATGTAACAGGGGAAGAAGACACTACTGGATTAAATGAATTTGCATTCGGAGCAAGATTTAAATTCTAATTAAGCCTTATATTCTTCTAAAATTTCCAGAGGAATTATTACTAACGTCTCTTCGTGGGTATTTTCAAGATGAACTTTGGGGGCCCAGCCTTCATTAAATGCTTCTAGCCATCTGGGAGCACATAAACACCAAGAGTCTCCCTCGTTTACCCCATGCAATCCGTATTCAGGTATATGAGTAGAAAGATCATTTCCTTTTAGTTTTGAATATTTTAGAAAATTCTCAGTTACTTGGATGCAAACGGTGTGCATTCCCTGATCATTATGGTCAGTATTGCAACAACCGTCGCGAAAAAAACCAGTTTTTGGATTCATAGAACAAGGCTTTAAAGCTTTTCCATATACATTTTTTGATTCAAACATAGAGGGAGAATATCGGATGAATCTTAATAGGTCAATAATGCCTATTTCTACAAATTAATATAGTTCAAATTGATAAGAGTCGATAAATTTTGGAATGAAATTTATAATGTTTTTATTTACATTTATTCTCACTTTTACAGCTCATACTTCTGAGTCTTTTTTAAATGTTTGGAAGAAAAAAAATATTGCTTACAAAGTAAGACCAGGTGAGAGCATTAAATCAATATTAAAAAAATTAGGTCATATTAAAAATTCTGATGATCATGCAACTTTGAATTCAAAAGTAATGCAAGTAATTTGGAGAAATGGACTTTATTCACAAAACGTAAAAGAGGGAGATATTTTATGGCTCACTCCAGGTGAAATGAATACAAATGCTCGTGATGTCGCTAATGAGAATGATCTAACGTTTGTCTTACCAAATGAAAAATTTCAAGACGATTTGTATTTAAAATATTGGTCTAATAGTTTCAGTAATAATGATTATAAACCATTAATTTTTGATGATTTAATTATGAATAATGACTCGATTAAAATTTTTAGATCAATCGCTTCAGAATTAGAGCAAACACCTATTAAAGCAGGAAAAAAAAAGCCCATAATGACTAGTAGCGGCAAGCGCGTTTTCTATACGATAAGATAATCTTGTGTTACATCTTTTTCCATGAAATATACCAAAGAATTCATCAAAGAAATGCCTAAATCGGATCTTCATCTACACCTAGATGGATCTCTAAGAATTGAATCATTAATAGAGATGTCGAAAAGTCTTAATCTGGAACTTCCTTCTTACACGGCAGAAGGTCTAAGAGAAAAAGTCTTTAAAGATAGCTATAACAGTCTTCCAGATTATCTTAAAGGGTTTGCTTATTTATGTCCTGCCCTTAGAGATTTAGAAAATATTGAAAGAGCTTCTTATGAACTCGCCATAGATAATCAAAATGAAGGTGTTTTTTATATTGAAGTTAGATTTGCTCCCCAATTATTAATGGATATGGACAAAGGTCTTACCATGGAGAGTGTTCTTACTGCATGCAATAAAGGATTAGATCGAGCAAAATCTGAATTTAACAATAGAAAAGAAGTCACTAGTGGGGATTGGCCACATTTTAGTTATGGCATCATTCCCTGTGCAATGAGGATGTTTGAGGCGAGTTTTTCACCTTATTATAAAAAATTCTATGATGTTTATAAGTTTAATAAACCTTCCAATATTTTCTCTCAAGCCGCACTGGAATTATCAAGAGGAGCTGTAAAGCTTCGTGATACTAAGGGACTCCCTATAGTTGCCATTGACTTAGCTGGGCAAGAAGAAGGGTATCCAGCAGTTAATTTTGTTGAAGCCTATGATTATGCTCATAAAAACTTTATGCATAAAACAGTGCATGCTGGTGAAGCCTATGGAGCTGAAAGTATTTTTCAAGCAATTACAGAATTAAATGCTGAAAGAATAGGTCACGGTTATTATCTGTTTGATGATAAGAGAATCGTTTTACCTTCAATAACAGATAAGACAAAATATATTGAAGATTTATCTTCTTTTATGGCCGATAGAAGAACAGTTTTAGAAGTTTGTTTAACGAGTAATCTTCAAACAAACCCAAATTTAAAATCGATTAAAGATCACCCTATAAGATTAATGCTAGAAAGTAGAATGGCCCTGACTATTTGTACAGATAATCGATTAGTCTCAAACACAACAGTTTCAAATGAGTTTGGATTACTTTTAGATAATTTTGATGTTCCTATGAAAAGACTTAAAGACATAGTTGCCTACGGATTTAAGAAAGGTTTTTATTTTGGTAGTTATGTCGACAAAAGATCTTATGCAAAAAAAGTAATGCAGTACTTTGATAAAATAGTAGATAAGCATAAAATAAATGACTAAAAGCTTGAAGTATTTATTTATAGTTCTGGGTTTTGTTTCAGTTACATTAGGAGTAATAGGGATTTTTGTACCTTTACTTCCAACAACTCCCTTTATAATTTTAGCCGCTTATTTTTTCTCTAAAGGTTCAAAGAAATACCATGACTGGCTTTTATCTCAAAAAGTTTTAGGAGAAATTCTCATTTCATGGGAACAGGATAAATCGATTAGTAAAAAAACAAAAATAACATCAGTCTCTATGATTGTTTTATTTTATATTTTTTCTTTATTAGTTTTTAAATTGACTCTGATCTATAAAATG
>CAYGTU010000282.1:0-2780 GCA_964352945.1 uncultured Bacteriovoracaceae bacterium | reverse complement strand
ATAAAATATTTTGTCATAAGGTTTTTTAATATGAGTATTATAAAAAATACAGTAAAAAAGATATTTTTATATTTAATAAAATTTTATCAGTTTTTTATTTCACCTTGGCTGGGATCACGATGTAGATTCTCACCAACTTGTTCTGAATATGCTAAAGACGCTTTGAAGAAATTACCCTTATATAAGGCAGTTCCTTTTATAATCTGGAGACTATTAAGATGTAATCCATTTTGTGAAGGTGGGTTTGATCCAGTTATTAAAGATTAGCAGATCCTGCAATATCGGCTAATTTTTTTCTAAATTCTAAAGTTTGTTTTTTGCTTAAACTTGTATCACCATTTAAAACCCTGTTTGTTAAAATGATTATATAGAGACCCGTGTGATCAACCCAAAGTGAAGTGCCTGTGTAGCCAGTATGACCAAAAGATTTATTTAAAGTGAAGTAATCTCCTCTAACCCAAGTGGAAAAAGAACTGCTTATGTCAAAGCCTAATCCTCGATCTTCATTGTATTTTTTTTCGGTCATCAGTTTAATCGTTTGATTATTTAATACATTATTTTCGGTAATAAATATTTGTAAAAACTTTTGTAGTTCAGTTGCAGTTGAAAAGATGCCCGCGTGTCCAGAAATGCCATTTAAAACTCTTGAATTATTATCATGTACCAAACATTCTTCTTTAAGGTTAGTAGTAAATACGCAATTTTTATTCGGATTATATTGGGTATTGATTAAATTGAGAGGGTGAAATATTTCATCATAGACAAATTGATCTAGAGTTTTTTGAGTAAGATCTTCAATCAACCAACCTAAAATGATGTAACCAATATCAGAATATACAAAACGTGCATTAGGTTTTGTTTTTAATGGTGTTTTTAAGATCGTGGTTCTTAAATCACCTTTAATGTTTTCAAGATCAATCCATGCCGGTAAGCCGGATCTATGCCTTAAAATAGATTCAATTGTTACTTTCTTTTTTGGTGCTACGCAGTATTCTGTAAAGTATTTACATAAATTATCATGATGATTCAGAAGGCCTTTTTGCTCTAAGATCATGATAGCTGTAGCAGTGAATAATTTTGAGATAGAAGCTAGGTCAAATAAAGTGTCTTCAGTAAGTGCATTATCCTTTTTAGCAAAACCTTGTATGGTTTTATGGATAATTTGATCTTTATTACCAATCAAAACGGAAACAGCAGTAGCATTTGAAGTACTTAGATAATTTGTAACTTCAGAATCTATATTTTTTTGCCAGTTACTATATGCGTTATTTAATGTGAATAGTGATAAAAAATAGAGAATTGCAAATAACTTTTTAAGCATTTGTGTTCTCCTTGTAAGTGATTTTTAATTTTGGTAGCGACGGGCAGAGTTGAACTGCCGACCCCCGGGATATGAATCCGATGCTCTAACCAACTGAGCTACGTCGCCAAAATTAAGAGTGTTCAATTTAAATAATTTCAAAGTCAAAGTCAACTGATAAAGTCGACTTATGAGGGCAAAAAGTATAAGAATATTTGATAGTTATGAGAGTTTTTAGCAAGAGAGTATATAAATTTTTAAGGGATCATCAGTTGGGAAATATTGATGATGTTGCACTCGCCATTTCAGCTGGCGTGGACTCTATGGTTTTATTTCATGTTTGTCTTGATTTGAAATCAAGAGGGATCATCAAAAATCTTTCACTCATCCATATTAATCACCAGACAAGAAAAGAAACGGAATCTGAGGCAAATTACATTAAGAAATTGGCCAGAAAATACGATTTGAAATTATTTTATTTTAAAATGAATAAAGTAGGATCTTCAAATTTTGAAAAAAATGCCAGAGACTTTAGATATTCTTGTTTTAAGAAAGTAAAAGCAGATAATATTTTTCTAGCTCACCATATAGATGATTCTTTTGAGTGGCATTTAATGCAAAAATTCAAATCATCTTCTCTTGTGACAAGCCTTGGTATACCAACAAAAAGAGGTCGTTTTATTAGGCCCTTGATGTGTGTAACAAAAAATCAGATAATACATCAAGCTCAAAAACATCAGATTAAGTTTTTTGAAGACTCAACAAATAAAGATATTTCTTTTGAGAGAAACTTTGTTAGAAATTGTATCATTCCTGCTATTGCAAAAAAATATAAAAACTATTTAAAGCACTATGTAATTCAATATAATCAATTGGCATTTGACCAAGGTCTTCATTTAAAAGCATTAACTAGTGACTTAGAGGTTATTAGAAAAGATGATTTTATTTTATTTTTTGATAAGAGTTTAAGTAATAATTTTGATGGCTGTTATGGACAAATTGAAGAAGGAATTAAGCAGCTATCACAAGTGAAAAGAGGAAAACTAAATTCACAAATAGAAAAGTTACTTGATGCAGTTAAGAGTCATAAGAAAGGTCCTCTGTATTTCTCGGGTGGCGTCAAAGCCTATATATATCCGAATCTAATAATGCTGACCTTAGGTCATCCAGTTGAGAGAAGAGAGTTTTTAGGAAAAATTAAAATGACACACCTTAGTGATTTATTAGAAACACTTAAAGATAATCAGATTAAATCTCCATTATACGTCAAGCAAGGCCAAGATTATAAATACCTAACTAAAATTATCGGAAAAAAGCTTGGTCAAACATCTGAGCTTAATCTTTATATATAAGTCAATTGTCCTTGCGAGTACTTGTTCTTAATTATACAATTTATAGAAGTATTTTCGAGGGAAAATCCCTAAAAGGTGAATTATGAAACGTCAGCAAAAAACTTTATTACTTTGGGTTGTAGTTATTT
>CAYGTU010000281.1:1135-2832 GCA_964352945.1 uncultured Bacteriovoracaceae bacterium | reverse complement strand
ACTAGGTACTTATGTTCACGGTGGAAAAATCGGTGTTCTTTGTAAATTTGATGCTGATGGAAAAATTACTGGAAATGATAAATTTGAAGAATTATCAAAAGATATCTGTATGCATATTGCTGCTGCAGCTCCAGTTTTTGTTAATGCTAATGAAATTGATGAAGCATACAAAAAAAGAGAAGCAGACGTTTATGAAGCTCAACTTAAAGAGCAAGGTAAGCCTGCTGATATGATTCCAAATATTATCAAAGGTAAACTTAGCAAGCTTGCAAAAGAAGTATGTCTTCTTGAGCAACCATTTGTTAAAGATCCAGATGTAACGATTTCAAAACTTGTAGCTAATGCTGCGAGTGAAATTGGAGCAAAAGTTAATGTTGCTAGCTTTTTAAAATTCAACCTTGGTGAAGGGATTGAGAAAAAAGTTGATAACTTAGCTGATGAAGTTGCAAAAATGACTAATGCTTAAATAATGTTAAAGGGAGCATCTAGCTCCCTTTTTTTTATCAAGAGAGATCTATGGCCTATAAAAGAGTTCTATTAAAAATTTCAGGAGAGGCTTTATCAGGCGATCAAGGCTTTGGTGTTTGTCTAGATATGTTACAGACTATCAGCAAAGAAGTTAAAGATATCTATGATGCTGGATGCGAAGTTTGTGTAGTTGTTGGTGGAGGAAATATTCACCGAGGTGTAGCAGGCGCCACACATGGTATGGACCGAGCTCAATCAGACTATATGGGAATGATGGCGACAGTTATAAATGCGCTAGCTTTACAAGATGGTTTTGAGAGGGAAGGCTTACATACAAGAGTAATTTCAGCAATTGATATGAGAGAAGTAGCTGAGCCATATATTCGTAGACGTGCAATGAGACACTTAGAGAAAAAACGTGTCTTGATTTTTGCTGCAGGTACAGGAAATCCTTATTTTACAACAGATACAACAGCAGCACTTAGAGCAAATGAAATGAATGCTGATGTAATATTAAAGGCAACTAAGGTCAATGGAGTTTATGACAAAGATCCAATGATTCACAAAGATGCAAAAATGTATTCGGAGATTTCATATATTGATGTTTTAAGCCAAGGAATTAAAGTTATGGATTCCACAGCGATCACATTATGTATGGATAATGATTTAGATATAATTGTTTTCAATTTATTTGAATCAGGAAATATTTTAAAAGCTGTAAAAGGCGAAAAAATTGGAACAAAAGTAACAAAAAAATCATAGGAGTATTATTATGATGAATCAAATAAAGACAGCACTAGATTCAAATATGTTAAAAGCAATTTCTAATCTACAAAATCAAATGACCAAAGTAAGAACAGGTAGAGCATCTGCAAACGTTTTAGATGGAATAATGGTAGATTACTATGGAAGTCCAACTCCAATTAAACAAGTTGGTCAAATCAGTACACCAGAGGCAAGACTATTACAGGTTCAACCTTTTGATAAAACTCTTATTGCTGATATTGAAAAAGCAATTATGGGTGCCAATATTGGTTTAACTCCATCTAATGATGGAAACCTAATACGTATTCCTTTTCCAGCTCTTACAGAAGAGAAAAGAAAAGACATTGTAAAAGATGTTAAAAAATGTGGGGAAGACGCTAAAATTACAATTAGAAATGTTCGTCGTGATCAAAATGAATTAGTTAAAAAAGATTCAGAAGAGAGGGTTAAAAAAACCACTGAGG
>CAYGTU010000281.1:0-1125 GCA_964352945.1 uncultured Bacteriovoracaceae bacterium | reverse complement strand
TAAATCAAAAGAAATTTCTGAAGATGATTCAAAGAAATTCCAAGATGAAATTCAAAAAATCACTGATACTTATGTTAAAAAAGTAGACGACATAATTGTTGTAAAAGAAAAAGAAGTATTAACAGTTTAATATGTCTCAAATAAACCATGTGGCCATTATTATGGATGGTAATGGTCGTTGGGCTAAAGAGAGAATGCGTCCTCGTTTTTGGGGACATGTTCGAGGCTCATCTCAAGTTTCTAAAATTGTTGAATGTGCAGATAATATAGGTGTTAAAGCATTAACACTTTATGCTTTTTCAACTGAAAATTGGAAACGACCTGATGAAGAAGTTTCTATCCTTTTTAATTTACTTAAAAAATTCTTAATTAAAGAAAGACCTCGAATTATAAAAAACAATATTCGATTTAAAATCATCGGTGATATCTCAAAATTACCAGCAGCAACCAAAAAACTTATTACAGATCTAGAAGAAGAAACTAAAAACTTCAAGGGACTAAAATTATCTTTTGCTTTTAGCTATGGTAGTCAAATTGAAATAATAAATTCTGTTAATAAGTTTATTCTTGATAATCCAGGTAAGGAAATTACAAAGGAAGAGTTTGAAGCTCGGTTATTAACTGCTGATATTGGTGACGTTGATTTACTGATTAGAACAGGAGGAGATATCCGCGTGAGTAACTTTCTGCTATGGCAAATTGCTTATGCAGAGCTGTATTTCACTGAGACTAAATGGCCGGATTTCACGACTAAAGAATTTACAAACATCTATCAAAATGTGTCTGGAAGAGAACGCAGGTTTGGTGCTATAATCGATAAATAGGAGTTTCATGTCAAATACAATGACACGAATAGTATCTTCGTTTGCGATGCTTGCGATTGTTGCTATTACAATTTATTTAGGAAAAGAAGCTACAATAATATTTTTAGGTGTTGTTGGTTTAATAATGATCGACGAAATAAGTGTTAACTTTTTTGATATCGAAAGAAAACATCATTTTTATTTTCTTACTCATTTAAGTTTTTTAGCTCCTTTTATCTTTTTTAATTTCGTTGAACAATCTCGAGGAATTTATCAACTCTTCATTAATGCTGGAATTATTCTAGATGTAATACTGTTAGCT
>CAYGTU010000280.1:1044-2844 GCA_964352945.1 uncultured Bacteriovoracaceae bacterium | reverse complement strand
TTTCAAAACCACTTAATACGTGAGCGATATACCACTTAAACTCTGGAGTATCACCCTTGTGAAGAATTCTTTCTTCAACAACTTCAGTTTCGTTTTCACTATTCATATTTTCGTCGTTCATTTTTTTTCCTAAATTATCTACTTAAGTAGCTTAGTGTATAACTTGCAATAAAATCAAAAGCGCCTAAAAAGTAACCAACAAGAGTTACGGCAATCATAATTCCAATTGTATGTCTTACAGTTTCATTTTTATCAGGGAAAACAACCTTAGTTGTTTCACTGTAAACTTCGCTTAAAAAAGTTGAAGTTTTTTTATTTTTTACAATATATATAAAAGTAAAAAAACCAACTAACACAGCAAATGACTGTGAAAATACAGTAAACTTAGTGATTTTTGCTTCTAACTCAAACCAATCATTGAGTTGTTCAAAAAAACTTTGAACGATTAGCCCTAACATAATACATGTTATTGCTACAGAGGCATTAATCCACTTTTTTCCTTCTTTTGTAAGAGTTGACATAGCTATCCTTATACTCGAAAGTACGACATATATGCTTTAAAAAGCATTGATTGTCGATAAAAAAATACGTTCTCGTATTTAACAGTAAATAAGGTGAATTGCAAAGTGTTATTTAGTGCCAGAGTTTATTCTGGCACCATTGTGATTTTAAAGACTTGAACAAGACGTAGCAAAAAGATTTACACGATCAATATCACCCTTACTACCCATTTCTGAATTATAAAGAAGTGCTCTTCCTAATCTAAAATATGAAATTGCTTCTTGCTGCGGAAGTTTTGTTGTTATTGCAATGCTATAGTCGACACCGTATTTCCAGCTATTTACAGATTTCAGACTGTTTTTTGATAAATCAATATTTACTTCAACTGCTAATTGATAAGTTAGAAGCACAAATCTTTTTCCGTCTGGCGATATATCAAAAGACGTTACGATTTTACCTTTTTCAGTAATATTCTTAATTCCACCAAGTAATTTTGGAAGATTGATCTCACCAACATAATCCATCACACTTTCAGTAAATCCATTGTAAAGTTTAGAAGCTGGTATCTTATAGACTTTTGCAGGCGTGGCCACATCATCATTATTTTTTTCTTTTGTAATAATATACATATCTCCATTTGGGTGCAGCGCCATACCCTCAGCATTATGCGCGCCATCAGGATATCTTGCTTTTACGACTAATGGCCTAACTGAAGAAGATGAAATATTTTTACTTTCTTGAACAATAGCAATTTGAACAAATGGTCTGATTTTATAATTATCCCCAATATCCCCGACATATAAACAATAAGCCTGTCCACATTTACCATAAGCCAGATCCTCGGTATCCATTGCAAACCAAGAAAGTTTAATTTCTTTCGTGTTGGCTCCGCTAGCATCAGTAACAAAAACCGATCCTTTACTACCTGAATCGTTTATATGATAAAGACGATTAGCTACACCATGAGATAAGGCAATCCCAGAAGCTTCATCTATTATATTGTGATCTAAAGTTCCAACTACTTTTGAAGGTGCCCAAGTTTTGCAAACCTGTGCCGAGGCCAATAGTGATGAAGTCATAATTAAACTAACTATTAATGTTTTCATAATCTCTCCTTTATAACAGGTAATAACAGTACCCAACCCCATAGCAAAATGTAAAGTTTAGGTACGCGGTTCCCTTTTGCAAAAACAATAAGTTAGGATCACATAAAAATGTAATTTTACTTTTTTAGAATGAAAAATGAAAAAGTTTTGAACTAATATTGTAAAAAGGAACCGCGTACCTACGCACCTACGC
>CAYGTU010000280.1:0-1034 GCA_964352945.1 uncultured Bacteriovoracaceae bacterium | reverse complement strand
GAGTGGAAGCAGCTGACAACGAATTTTCCAAATTTCATTAAAATTGTGGCGGGCGCAGAGGGACTCGAACCCCCAACCTACTGATTTGGAATCAGCCGCTCTACCATTAGAGCTATACACCCGCTTTTTTTGAAAAAAAATAGGGACCCGAAAGTCCCTATCTTTATTTTTGGTATTTATTTATTAATCTAAAATCTCTGAAACTGTTCCAGCACCAATTGTTCTACCACCTTCACGGATAGCGAACTGAAGACCTTTTTCCATTGCGATCTTAGTGATTAGTTCAACTTCAAATGCAGTGTTATCACCTGGCATAATCATTTCAGTACCAGCTGCAAGAGTAATTGCTCCTGTAACATCTGTAGTTCTGAAATAAAATTGTGGTCTGTATCCTTTAAAAATTGGAGTGTGTCTTCCACCTTCTTCTTTTGTTAGGATATAAACTTCACAGTTGAATTTAGCATGTGGCTTAACTGAACCTGGTTTAATTAAACACTGACCACGTTCAACGTCTTCTCTCTTAGTACCTCTAAGTAGAACACCAACGTTATCTCCAGCTTGACCTCTATCAAGAAGTTTTCTGAACATTTCTACACCTGTACAAGTAGTTTTCTGAGCGTCTTTGATACCAACGATTTCAATTTCGTCACCAACATTAACAACACCTCTTTCTACTCTACCAGTAACAACTGTACCTCTACCTGAAATTGAGAAAACATCCTCAACAGGCATTAAGAAATCTTTATCGATATCTCTAGTTGGAGTCGGAATATATTCATCAACAGCAGCCATTAGTTCTAAAACTTTTGTTCTACCGATTTCTGGATTTCTATTTTCAACAGCAGCTAAAGCTGATCCTGAAATTATTGGAATATCATCACCTGGGAAGTCGTATGAAGAAAGTAATTCTCTTACTTCCATTTCAACTAGCTCAAGTAATTCTGCATCATCAACTTGATCAACTTTATTTAAAAATACAACAAGAGCTGGAACACCAACCTGACGAGCAAGTAGGATATGCTCTCTAGTTTGTG
>CAYGTU010000279.1:0-2900 GCA_964352945.1 uncultured Bacteriovoracaceae bacterium | reverse complement strand
ATTAATAACTGAAGAGTTAATTTCAATTTTTAACTCACTTGAAATAGCTACAATAAATCTAATTTTAAAAAAGTAAACAGCAGCGACTCTACTGGTGTATTTACGAATAAACTTATCTAGGAGATCTCTATAAGGAGAATCTGTTTTTTTAACTTCAACCCAAAAATTTTGGTAGTTATCTATATTTACAAGATTAATTGCACGGCTTTGAGCAAATAATAAAAACTCATT
Organism: uncultured Bacteriovoracaceae bacterium; assembly: GCA_964352945.1. Taxonomy (GTDB): domain Bacteria; phylum Bdellovibrionota; class Bacteriovoracia; order Bacteriovoracales; family Bacteriovoracaceae; genus CAYGTU01. Next base: position 2,669 of record CAYGTU010000279.1, on the reverse strand, counting down.
ATGGATCCCAATTTTCAATGATTTGTTTAAAGAATTAGGCATTATAAAAAATTGCATTAATTCGTTTTCAACTTTTTCAAAAAAGTTCATGAGCTTAACTCCAGCTTTTGAACTTAAAGAATTACCAGACCAGCCTTGAAGTAAGTGGTGACCGGGATTGAAGCCTTGGGTATTATTTTTATCTTGATTATTTCTGTCAAAATTTTGAATGGGAGTAAAGTCTGGCAAATGATTTTTGATACTGATTTCGCTATTTGAGGGAATCAGACAATTATTTGACACTGGAAAAGTAGGAGACTGATCGGCTTTTAGAAAGCTCGCTATCCAATCATTGTTCGCTGTTTTACTTTTGCTCACTCTGCTCTAAGTCCCTGTAATAAATAGTTTTTAACTATCGTGTTTGTTGTGTGTTGGAGATTTTTATATATCTTTAGGCAAAAGTCATTGGAAAAAAATGCCTGTAAGAAGGTGTTAGATAAAGTTAGAATGGAAATATTCGATGAGCAAATGTAAGCAAGTTTATGCTTTGTGTAAGCTAAATTGAATGGAGAATTGACATGACTGATGAACAAAACTTTAATGATGATGAACTAGCTGAAATCATGAGTGAGATCGAAAATCTTGAAGAGGATATGAGTGTTGCTCAAGAAGAACCAGATGAGTTTACCATAGTTGACGAAGTGCAAGAGGCAAAACCTATACTTTCAAAAGTTACGAAGATGAAAGTAGAAGAAGCAATTCCTTCAACAAATGTTGTTGATATGTCTTCTAGTAATTCATCATCTAAACAAAATTTAGGTGGTAAAACTTCTATGAATTTTAGTATCGATGGTCAGATGACAATTGATATGGGATTTACGATTGGTGGCCAATTTGTGGCAATATCAGTTGATGAAGATGGGTTTGAAATATCAATGGAATCAGGTGCAAAATTTACTATTCCACTCGATGTAAATCATTCTCAAAAGAAAGTTGCTTAATTAATTGTAAATTATGTCAATAAATATACTCGGCGGATACTACAGGGGATTTTCTCTTGTAGTATCTAAGCATTTAACCATTAGACCAACTTCGGTCATGCTAAGACGAAAACTTTTTGATTCCCACCAAGATCTTTCTGATTATTTTTTTGTAGATTTATGTGCTGGCTCAGGTGCTATGGGGCTTGAAGCATTATCAAGAGGCGCTCAGACAATTTTATTAAATGAAAAAGATCCAAAAGTTTATAAAAATCTTCTAGAGAATACAGATAAATTTATAACTAAATATGATGTTTCAAGTCAAATTGAACTTTTTAAAAAAGATGCCTTACAGTGTTTGGATGCTTTTATGTCCCGTTATGAAGGCTTTAGTGATGATCTCAAGAGTAAAACGATCATTTTTTTTGATCCACCCTATGAAAATTTAAAATTCTATGAAGAATTTTGTGCAAAAATCAAAAGTTTTACCATTTTTACGGGTGAGATATGGATTGAAGCAGATAGACAAAAAACATTTCCTTTAGATGTCATGGAAAATAAACTAGAATATAGTCATAAGTCTTACATACAGGGTACAAATTATATATGTATCTTTAAGAGGTAGAGATGTTAAAAAAAGCACTATATGCTGGAAGTTTTGATCCGTTTACGATTGGCCACGCTGATATTGTTGAAAGGGCCTTAAAATTATTTGATGAGTTAAATATCGTTATCGCTACATCACCAACAAAAAATCCAATGTTATCTTTAGATGATAGAGTTGACACTCTAAAAGAACTTTATAAAAACCGAAGCGAAATTAAAATAGATACATTTTCAGGTTTGATTGTAGACTACGCCAAAGAAAATGGAATACGCACATTAGTCAGAGGACTACGACCAACAGGAGATTTTGAAAATGAATTTCAAATGGCCAGTATGAATCGCCAACTTTACCCCGCCTCTGAGACAGTATTCTTAAATGCAGATGAGAAAACATACTTTGTCTCTTCCTCATTAGTTAAAGAAATATATAATCATGATGGAGATATATCTAAATTTGTTCCCAAAATAATTCTAGAACGTCTAAATAGGTTGAAAAAATGAATTTAAGTGACAGAGCCCTTAATGTTACAACAAGCATAACTTTAAAATTAAATGCAACAGCAAATAAATTAGCTGAAGAGGGAAATCTTATTTTTAACTTAACTGCTGGTCAGTTACCATTTAAACCAGATCAATCGTTAGTTGAATTAATCTCCAAAGAATTAAATTTTTTAAAAAGTTATCAGTATTCACCTGTAAAAGGGATGAGTAAAATATCTGATAAATTTAAGCATTACGTAGAAAAAAGTAGAGATATATCATTTGGAAATAATTTTGATTGCATGATTAGTACAGGTGCAAAGCAAGTAATTTATAACGCTATTGGGGCCATCATCAACCCTGGAGATGAAGTCATTGGTCTTGCTCCTTACTGGGTGTCCTATCCTGAAATTGTAAAGTTATGGGGAGGATCCTTTGTTGGAGTTCAGAGTTTTTCAATGGATGGATATATTCCTGAGTTAGATCAAATTGAATCTGCTATAACAGAAAAAACAAAATTAATTATTTTAAATAGTCCTAATAATCCAGCTGGAATTCATTATTCTGATTCTTGGATGAAATCATTTGCTCAAATCATGCAAAGACATCCTAATATATTTGTTA
>CAYGTU010000278.1:0-2903 GCA_964352945.1 uncultured Bacteriovoracaceae bacterium | reverse complement strand
ATCATAATTGATGCCCATAAAATCTTTTATATGTGCAGCGGTTAAATCAGTCGCATCAATTATAGTAGGGTGAAGAGGATCATCTCCATCTTTAAAAGTGATAATCTTTTTTGTATAGATATTATAAACACCTTTAAAATCAACTCCATTTCCAATCGGCCATGTCATGGGAGCACACTGTATATTTAAGATACTTTCAATATTATCGATAAGCTCAAAAGGATCAAGTGACTCTCTATCAAACTTATTCATAAAAGTAACAATAGGGGTGTCACGCATACGACAGACTTCCATTAATTTAATGGTCTGTGCCTCAACACCTTTAGCTGAATCAATCATCATTAGAACTGATTCAACAGCAGTTAAAGTTCTATAGGTGTCTTCAGAGAAATCTTTGTGACCAGGAGTATCTAATAAGTGTAAATAGCGATCATTATAAGTAAAACTCATAACAGAAGAAGTAATTGAGATACCTCTTTCTTTTTCCATCTCCATCCAGTCCGATTTTGCATAATCTCCAGATTTAGATTTTACCATTCCTGCTTTTCGAATAACTTGTCCAAACCATAATAGCTTTTCAGTTACAGTTGTTTTCCCTGCATCGGGGTGAGATATAATAGCGAATGTCGCTCTTTCAAGTTCTTGTTTTTCCATATAATTTCCTATTTAGGTAATATAGTGTTTTTAGTTTGTTATGTAAACGAAAGGGATAGTCTGAGAGACGCTATTTGAAATGATATTGAAGGTTCAAGCCTAAGGTGCTTAGAGATATACCCTCTGAAACTTCACTAAGTGGATGTCCATAATAGAAATCAATCGCTATGGAATCACTTAATTGATAACTTAGTCCAACTAATAAATCCAAGACAGTTTGCTCAGAGTCTTCAACATTATCACAATCTGCGGATCCAGAAACAGTAGAGCATGTATCATTAAAATTAATCGAATATTGAAAACCAAAAAAGAAACTCGTTTTTTCTACTAATTCTGCTTCTAGTGCAAAAGGTAGTGATAAGGAGTTATAAGTTAGCTCAACGGTAGAGTTTCCAATGTCCAAATCTAAACCGCGACGAAGATAATAGGCTCCTGTTCTAAAAAATATTTTTTCTTTTATGTTATAAAGAATTGTTGTCCCTAGATGAAAGTCAAAGCTACTTGAAAGATCTCCATCATCAATTGTTTTAGTTTCTGAAGTTGGAATATTTAAACTACCACCAAGAGTTGCTGAGTATTCAAATTCTGCAGATTGGGCCATAAGTGAAAATGAGAAGAATAATATTAAGATTTTCATTGGATAATACTACAAAAAAAAAGGCCCTAATAAAAGAGCCTTTTTATGAAAAATATTTAAAATTTATTTTAACATCTCATTTACTTTAGCTTGTAATTCTTTTTTGCTATCAAAGTAAACATGCTTTCCTTCCAGACGGCACAGTTCTTGTCCAGCATCCATTTGCTTTAACTTAGCTACAACGATGTCAATAGACTGTTCTTTAGAAAAAACTGTAGAAGGAGCAGCATCAATCATTTTATTGATTAAATGCTTCTTATTGTAATATCCTTGAAGTTTTTTCTTAACGTATTCTCTTTCATCGTCATATTGAAAATCCCAACCTGTTAATTCCATGAATTTTTCAGCATCATAAACCTCAGTTTCATATTTCATAACTTCGATTTGATAAGCTAAACGCTTATTTAAAAAGCCTGTGTAAGGAGTTTTCTTTCCGGTTCTAAGCATTCCTGCTCCTGTAAGAAGAGTCATTCCTCCAAATTCAAGTCCCACATTAGCTGCAAGATAGGCACCTGGAATTACACCAGCTAAACTTAAAGGCCCAAGTACAAGAACACCACCAACAATAGTTCCAGCTGTTACCCAAGTTCCGACTTTATTGCTGAATTTTAATCTTTTAATAAAAACGTGTTCAGCTATATCTGAACAAGCTACTCCATGTTGATAAAGTGCTACAGCAGTTTTACTTCTTGTTTTAGCTTCTTTAGCAAACACAGAAGTAGTCAACATAAGTGCGCAAATTAACGCTAATCCCTTTTTCATAATCCCATCCTTATTAATTAATAAAACGTCGATGTTTTAAATGTAAATTTTAATAATTACACCGAAGATTTGGGAAAGTGTCAATTCAGAGGAAACCGGTAATGGTTAAAAATGGTGCGTAGAGTCTAATGAAAACGTTAATAAGGACCGTTTATTCAACGGCCCTTTTATTTTATTTAGAAACGTTTAAAAAGTAGCGTAGGGAAACTCTGACAGAGAGGTGACTTTGAAAATCAGCACCTGTTACTCTATCAAGAGTTCCATCTGAATTTTCCCTATAGTATTCAGTGTTATCTGCATTTCCTACTGAATAATAAATATAAAATTTGTTTCCTTAGATAAAGTTTGAAATACTAACTTTATGAAAATTACAAAAACAGCTCTTATTACTGGCGCATCATCTGGCATAGGGCATGCTCTTGCTATAGAATACGCTAAACTTGGATATAATTTACTCGTTATAGCTCGACGTGAAGAGAAACTAATTAATTTAATCAATGAATTAAAGTTAATTAATTCAAATTTAAAATATGAGTATCTTGTTTGCGATATTACCAATTCAAATGATCTAGCAAGATTAAAAGACAAAGTAGATTCTTTAGAGAGTTTAGATACATTAATCGCAAATGCTGGAATTGGTTTCTCAAAAACAGTTGAGAGAATGGATCGAATTCATTTAGAAAAAATGATTAATACAAATGTATATGGAGTGTTTGATTGTATTAAGATTTGTCTAGATAAAATAAAACAAAATAAAGGAAATATTGCTATAATAGGATCGGTGCAAAGTTTTTTAACATTTTCATAATTCGCAGGTTTTGGTATGAGGAAATATGAAGATAGAGAAAAT
>CAYGTU010000277.1:0-2915 GCA_964352945.1 uncultured Bacteriovoracaceae bacterium | reverse complement strand
ATTTTATACTACTAATTTTTCTTATTGCCTATAACGCTATGGCAGAAATTACTTATATGCCTTTTCTAGAAATACCTCATCTTGATATTCAAATTAATGATAAAGATAGTAAGCAAGAAAAAATAGAATATTCACCAAACTCAAGATCTCTAATGGGGTTATCCTTTTTATTTGAAAAATTTTCAATCGGAGGATCATTTCAGCTCAGTAAAGACGAAGACAATAATGAAGTAGATTTGGATACAAAGTACTTTGACTTCCATGGTGTTTTCGTTAACGAAAAATATAAGCTTGGGTATTCTTATCAACATTATCAAGGTTTCTACCTTGCAGATAATCCCTATAATTTTAGCCAAATTGAAAGAAAAGACATAGAAGCAATTAATATCTCATTATTTGCAATGATCTCAATTGACGTGGACAAAATTAACTTCAGTGAAATATTTAAGATTAATAAAATACCAGTCCATTCAAAAGGTGGCTGGCTAACAAAAATATATTATAACTACTTTGACTTTGATTCCAATTACTCTTTAATTGAACCATTTTCGACAGGAAGTTATTCTTCAATATATGGTCTAACTCATCTTAATCAATCCTCTCTACTTAACTTGTGGGGCTATGGTTATCTATACTCAACGGATATATATAAACTTTATGCCGAAATACTAATGGGATTGGGTGTTCAACGTTTAAGATATACAAAATTAAATAAAAATTTTGAAAATATTGTAACTACCACATCCACTCGAGTTTCACTACTTTTTAGTACCAATAATTTGATTCATAATTACGGAGTAAACCTACTTTCATATAAAGTTGACAGTCCAGTTCAACAAGCAAATATAAGTAATATTTCTAGCTCTTTTACTTTATACTACGCCTATACAATTTAATCATTTCCTAAATAAATAAATAAATACAAAAACTTTCCTCTATGTTATTTAATAATAAAGAAAAATTATAAACAATGAGAATTTTATTAAGAAAAATATCTATATCGCATTTAACAAACCATATGGCGTTGTGACTCAATTTGGAAAATCTGAAGACAATATGTCGAGTTTAGCAGATTTTAACCTGCCTAAAGATGTATATGCTGCTGGAAGGCTGGATAAGGATAGTGAAGGTTTACTTTTGCTTACAAATGATGGCGCCTTAATTAATAAAATAACCTCACCACAATTCAATAAAGAAAAAGTATATTGGGCCCAAGTTGAAAACATTCCAGATGAAAAGGCATTAGAAAAATTTGCAAATGGAATTGAAATTCAAGGACAAAAAACTAAAAAAGCCAAAATTAAAATTATAGACGATCCATTAATTCCAAATAGAGTTCCTCCAATAAGAGAAAGAAAAACAATCCCAACTTGTTGGCTAGAAATTACGCTAACGGAGGGAAGAAATAGACAAGTTCGTAAGATGACAGCGGCCATTGGCTGCCCTACTTTAAGATTAATCAGGCAATCCATTAGTAAATTAAAACTTGAAAACTTGCAACCTGGTCAATATAGAGAAGTTGAATTAAAAGATATTTTCTAAAATAAAATCATCAATCAAATCTGAACAAAGACTAAATGAGAATGAGAAACCATTCTTATATAAATTATTAATCAAATATAAATTATCATCTACTTTTTTAGCGACTGGTAGCATTTTGCGACCTTTTGCACGTATGGCCTGCTTGATTTCAAATTGACTAAAATCTATTAAGTTCATATTGAATTCATCATTAAACTTATTATAAATCGAAAGTAAATTTTTACCATCAACGCCTAAATAATTTCGTCCATCTGTAGTTGAGCCTATAAGAACTTCTGAAGTCTGGGCACGATAAATAAAATTTAATTCATTTAAAGAAAGAGCGAACCCTTTATTGCCTAAATCCATCTTTGAATACAAGTAGCTTCCATGAGCAGGTTTTATAATATTTTCTTGATTAAAATGCTCATAAGAAAGATAGCTTGCCCCAGAACAATCGATCACAAGATCAAATGTTAACTCTCCTTCAATAAACTCAACAACCGTATTATTGATACTTGAAACTATTGTTTTAATAAACTTATACTCATGAAATTTTGAATTATCTGATAAACTTTTTATAAAAAGCTCAGGGGTAATGATATAACACTCTTCTTTATGTAATAAATGCTTATTTTTAGTTTTATAAGTATATATATTTGAACTGGTAGTTAAATCATTATATCTTCGTTTTAATTTTTCTGCTTCCTCTGAATTCTCTAAAGAACTATGAAATAGATTTGCTCTTTCCACACCTGCAAATTTGTTTTGATTGAATAATTCACAAAAAATTTTATAAGAACTTACAATTAAATCCCCTAATGGACTCAGACCTTGCTCAGTACCTCTTAGGGCCACAATACTAGTAGTATTAAAACTAGCACTGGGAATTAATCCTTCGGCCGTTAGTTGAACTAAACTAATTTTATGTCCCAAGCCCTTTTCTAATAAAGTGAACTTAAAACACTCTGCGGCAACCCCAGAGCCAATTAAACCTATTCTTATCATGATTACGTTCTACCTTAAAAAAACTTAACTTGCCAAAAAAAACAGGTTTTAAGTAAACTAGCGTGTATTAAAAAAAGGAAAAAATATGGAATTAGATACAAATGCAATTATATACAGTGCTACAAATACCCAGATAAATGTAAAACAAGTTCAAGTGGTTTGTAATTTAATTATACAGCAAGAGTGTACGGTTCCCTTCATTGCTCGATATAGAAAAGAAATGACTGGAAATCTAGATGAAGTTCAAATTAGAAAGATTCATGAATTCTATGAAGAATATATAGAAATTGAAAAAAGAAGAGCTTACATACTTGATCAAATCAAAAAACAAGAAATGCTCACTCCGGCCCTTGAAAAAGAAATCCTTAAAGCAACCTCACTTAAAT
>CAYGTU010000276.1:0-2937 GCA_964352945.1 uncultured Bacteriovoracaceae bacterium | reverse complement strand
GGCTTGGGTGGCGGTGCCATTTTTGTACCTATGTTTATTTCTGTATTAAAAATTCCTCTCAAAGAAGTTTCTATTTATTCAAATTTATGTATGGTTTTTGCTTCGTTATTTGGATTAATACCACATTTACTTAAAGATCCAGATACTCAATGGGCCCAAATAGAAATGCTACAATCTTACTACGTTGGTTATGTATCAATCCCTATTTTAGTTTGTCTTTTCATCGGAAGTAATCTGACAAACGGTATCGGTATCAAATTCAATGCAACCGTAGAAGCTAAAAAGAAAAAAATGATTTTTGCTATACTTTTAATTGTACTTGGAACAAGAACACTACTCTAAATAGTCTCTAACCATATCATCCATAGGTGGACGCATATTGTTTGTATTAAAGGCTTTTTCAATCGCATCTTCAATACTTAATCCTTCAATTTGATTTAGGTAGATCGCATACCATCCACCTGTTCTATTTGCCGAAGCACAATGAACGAAGAATTTTTCATTTTTATTTTCTGATACAATTTTATTTATACCATCAACTGAATCTTTATTAATTCCTCTTCCACCTAAAAAACTCATTTGAACATAAATAATCCCTAATTCTTCACACTTCTCACGGTGAGCAGTGAAATCACCTTCAGAATCTCCTCTTAAATTTATAACATATTTAACGCCCAATTTTTTTAACTCTTCATAAGTTTCAAAGTTTGGCTGAGAAGCAAAATAAAAATTATTATCATTATTACAATACATTAAATCTTTCATCGTTTTCCTATTTTCAATAAATATCCCCTATAGATTAGCATTATAAATACAGGCTGGATAAATTAAATATTCAAAATCAGTCCTTCTTCTTACGTTAAATTTCATTCTATAAAAATAAATGTAATTTTATTATACTATTTTTTATAGTCGTACTTCGTTGCATCGTGTCTACACAGGGAGCATTAACAGTTCATTTTATTTTATATTTATCCCATAGTTATAAAAGTTGAGAGCAAAAATAGAGTACAAATCCAAATAATACTTATCAAAAAATGATCTTTTAGCGTCATATTTGACTTATAAAATTCAATGAATACTATAATTTCTATGGATAAATTACAGTTAGGAATGCTCATTTCAAAATCAAAAGATGTTGCAGAGATTTTAAAATCACTCTCTCATGAGAAGAGACTTTTAATACTTTGTTTCCTTTGTGAAGGCGAGAAAAATGTTTCTGAACTAGAAACTTTGTGTCAGATTTCTCAATCACAACTTTCACAATTTTTGTCCAGACTACATACTGAGGGCCATATTAACTTTAGAAGAAATGGTACTCAAAAATTTTTCTATATTGATAATAATCAAACTCAAGCTGTTATTGGTTCAATTAAAAACATCTATTGTAATCTTGATCTTTAATTGCCTATTAAATATTTCTTACTAATACCGCTTAAATTTTCATCTAATTGATAAATAATAGGATTTCCTGTTGGAATATCAAGAGAAGTGATTTTTTCATCGCTAATACCATCTATATGCTTAATTAAAGCTCTTAGTGAATTGCCATGGGCCGCTACTAATAGTTTCTTACCCGTTTTAATTTGTGGAGCAAGAATTTCATTCCAGTAAGGAAGTACACGTTCAAGAGTTAGCTTCAAGCTTTCAGCTTTTGGAACAATTATTTTTGGATCAATTTTAAAATGTGTCTTAACTTGTTTTTGGTAGTAAGAATCTTCTGGATCCACTTCTGGCGGCGGAGTGTCATATGATCTTCTCCAAATATGGACTTGATCGTCCCCATATTTTTCTGCTGTTTCTTTTTTATTTAATCCCTGTAAGCCACCATAATGCCTCTCATTTAGATGCCAGGATTTAATAACATCAATATAATTTAAATCTAATTCATCAAGCATAGAATTGCATGTTTTTATCGCTCTCTTTAAAGTTGAAGTATAGGCGATATCAAAATCAAATCCTTGCTCTTTAAGCAGTAAACCTGCTTCTTTGGCCTCTGAGAGCCCCTTAGAACTAAGGTCTACGTCTACCCAACCGGTAAATAGATTTTTCGCGTTCCAAACACTTTCACCATGTCTAACTAAAACTAATTGATACATACAATCCCTTTAAAAATTTAATTTATCATAAGAAAGTTTCTTTAATAAATAAAACTCTTTTTATAATGCTATGTGATGGTAAAATCGCCATAATTTTGACTCTTCTTACACTGCTTCATCTTTTCTAACAATAACTTGCAGTTTGTTGCATTACCTAGGCCACTCCGATTAACATCTCTTTACGCTTAAGAACACATTTTTGCTTTTAATGATTTACGGATAATGAAATTAAAAAGCAAGACAACACGGAGGTAGATTGATGCAAAAAGATTTTAATCAAAAATTCATCAATGCTCAAAAATCAAAACTTTCAGCAATGAGAGAAAGTATTTTAGAAAACATTAAAAACAATCCTATTGAAGCAATGAATGCAACGGAAAAAGTTAGTGAAGAAGGTGATCTAGCACAAAAAATTCTTGATCAACAAACTAATTTAAATCTTCGTCAAAAAGAAATTCAGACCCTTCGTAATATTGAAGGAGCACTCCATAGAATAAATGAAGGTACTTATGGATATTGCGAAGAAAGTGGTGAGATTATCGAAGAGAGAAGATTAGAAAAAATACCTTGGACTACTCTTTCAATATTTGAAGCTGAGAATAGAGAAAGAGAAGATAGATTAAGATATAGAAAACATTAAAAAAATAATATACATAAAAAAAGCTCCCCAAGGGAGCTTTTTTTATTTTAAGATATTTGGTTTTGAATTAGTGAGTTTATCATTGATAGAAATTAACTGAATCTCACCACCCAGTGGCTTAACTTTCTGGGTAAATAAATCTGCCATTATTTGATAATTGAATTTAAATTTAGCCTTACCATTAGGGTTAATTAGCTC
>CAYGTU010000275.1:0-2972 GCA_964352945.1 uncultured Bacteriovoracaceae bacterium | reverse complement strand
ATAGTTTTAAACTTTAGTAACAAAATATCTTTAAAATAATTTTGATTTACACTCCATGGGTCTTTATCTCCCTTCATTGGAAATGCTCCCATTGCCCTTTGGATATAACCAGAAGCTAGTTCTACATAGGGGGATTTTTCCACATCTGGATTGGCAGCAGGAATTACAATTTGATGGTCATTCTTTTTCATGTGATCGATTACTCTAGCAACCCATGCGTTCACTAGGTCTGCCTTAAGTGTCCATGATGAGTTTGTGTAACCAAATACCATAGAAAAGTTTGGCACATCACTAAGCATAATACTTTTATAAGCGATACAATCTTGTAGTTTTTTTCTCTGCCCATCAATTGATACATTAATATTAGATAGAAACTTAATCTTTAATCCAGTTGCACTAACAATAATATCAGCATCCAAATGTTCACCACTCTTGAGCAGTATTCCATTTTCTGTAAACTCTTCGATATTGCCAGTTACTACTTGAGATTTTTTCTCGTTAATAGATTTAAAAAAATCATTATTAGGAACCGCACAAAGTCTTTGGTCCCACGGCTTATATGTGGGTTGAAAATGCTTAATATTTTCTTTGTTTTTTAAATTATTGAGTATACCCCCCAGTAGCTTCTCTCGAGATTTTTTAGGGAAAAATCGACAATAAAAATAAAATATTAATCTTTGACAAATATTTTTCCATCGAATGATTGGATAGGTAATTTTCTTTGGTAAAAAACTTTCACTGAGTTTATACCACGTATCAACCTCTGGTACAGTAACCATATATGTAGGAGAGCGTTGAAGCATTGTTGCTAACTTGGCTTTTTTTCCAATTTCAGGAAGAAGCGTTACTGCAGTTGCTCCACTTCCAATGATTACAACATTTTTATTTGTGTAATCAATAGTGTTACTCCATTTTTGTGGGTGTACAAAAAGTCCTTTATAATTTTCTATTTTGTTAAAGTTTGGAGTGTAGCCTTCATCGTAATCATAGTAACCACTACATACATGCATATAACGGCATTTATATTTAATTTCTTCACCGTTCTTTATGGCTGTTACCGTCCAATACTTTTGAGTTGAATTCCAATCTGATTGAATAACTTTTGTTTCATAATTAATGTTTTTTTCAACTCCAAAGTCTCGAGCAGTTTCTTTTAAATAGTTGAGAATCGAAGGGCCATCAGCAATTGCCTTTTCTCCTGTCCAAGGTTTAAAAGAGTAACCTAATGTATACATATCTGAATCTGAGCGAACTCCTGGATAGGTGAAGAGATCCCAAGTCCCACCAAGGCTCGATCTTGCTTCACAAATTATATATGTTGAGGAAGGGGATTTTTTTTGAATATGATAAGCGGCACCAATCCCTGAGATTCCAGCACCAACTATTAACACATCATAAATCTTATTTTCACTATTCATTTAGTAAATATAGCATCATTTGAGCAGTGAGTTGTTATCAAATGATAAATGTATCTGAGAAATTCAAATGTTTGTATGAAGTAATAGTCTGTAAATTTTATTTTTTACAACTAATTAACATTGTAAAGTTAGCACTCATACTCATAGTATTATTGATCATTGAAGCACTAGAACCTTTATCTTGATCTGCAATATCATAGCCTTTAGGACAAACTTCTTGAGCTTTTTCATAGCAGTACGTTTTGTCATCATCACAATGAATCGAAAAGCCATTTTCACCACTTGGCAACATAACCTTAGTTGAAGAAGCACATCCAAAAAATAAAATAAATATAAGAAACTTCATAAATTCTCCAGTCAGTCAGTCATAAGTCAGTAAGTTATTAGTAATACGAATAAAATAATGAGAAGTAAATTGAAAGATACAATTAAGAGAATCTAATAAGTTGCTGAAATTGTTTTGTTAAATGTTTTTTGTGCTTAAAAACAAAAAAGCCCAAACGGGTTAGATCTGGGCTTCTTCTATTTAGACTTCCGAAGAAGAGTAAACTTAAAATGGGGTGACCGATGGGGCTCGAACCCACGACAACTAGAATCACAATCTAGCGCTCTACCAACTGAACTACGGCCACCGTGTGGTCTATATTTATAAAGCTTAGGGGGGATTTAGTCAAACTGAATTTGTCGGAGATTAGGTAATATTTGACCGCCTGTGTTTTTCCCATCATAATACTCTAAAGGCTTAATATTAAAGGAATAATACAGGAGATATTTTATGAACAAATTTTTAGTTTTAGCGTTGATTTTAGGCTCATTTAGCGCGATGGCCAATGTGGTAGGGATATCTGCTCATCCATTTAATTTAAACAAGCATATTATCCAAGGTGAATTTAATGGAAATCTTTCTTCTGGTTCAGGAATGGGCTTACAAGGTCGTTACCTTTATAGACACACAAATAATTTAACTTTTGATACAGGTCTAATGATATCAAACTCTGAAAGATCATTCAGAATGTTTGGTGGAGCTGATTTAGAACTTTACCCAGATCATGGAAAGCAACCAAGAGTTTCAGTTAAAGGATTTGTTGAAAGAACTGAAGATTTCGATGTTAATACAACTTCTTTTGGTTTTGCACCAATTGTTTCAAAAGGTATTAGCGTTTCAGGACAAGAAATGTTTCCATTTGTTTCTCTTCCAATGAAATTAAGTTTAGATCCAGCAAGTAATTCATATCAACCAGTATATTCAGTTGCAGCAGGTGTTACAGGGAAACTTCCTTGGGACTCTATGAAAAAATTAACTGGAAATATTGAAGCAAACTTAAATCTTAAGAATTCATATACTGGATTACTTTTTGGGGTAGCTTACCCATTACAATAATGAAATTAATTTTCTCTGACTTTGATGGCACTTTAACTACCGATGGTAAATTAAGTGCCATTTTTTTTGATATTCTAGAAAGATCCAAAAAATTAAATGCTGAATTTATTATTTCATCTGGACGTTCAGTTAGTTGGGGGCATTTTCTTTTAACTCATTTTCCTATTAATTAT
>CAYGTU010000274.1:0-2988 GCA_964352945.1 uncultured Bacteriovoracaceae bacterium | reverse complement strand
TAATTTAACAGATAGATTTGCAGAGATTTACGTACCAGAAGAAAACGTAATTTCTAATGTAAATGGAAAGAAAAGAAATATTAAAAAGAAATTTTTTCCAGGTTATGTATTAATAAAAATGATTATGAATGATGAAACTTGGCACCTTGTAAAAAACACAGACAAGATAACAGGTTTTATCGGTGGTGTTGCAGGTAAGCCAACAGCTCTTTCTGAGTCAGAGGCCAAAGCAATTACTAACCAAGCGACTGAAGGTTATAAGAAACCTAGAACTGAAATGAATTTATCTGAAGGTGATTCAGTTAAAGTTATGGAAGGACCATTTGCAACTTTTGTTGGAACAGTTGAAGCAGTAAATGAAAAAGGTAAAGTAAAAGTAAATGTTTCTATTTTTGGTAGACCAACTCCAGTTGAGTTGGATTTCTCACAAGTAGAAAAAGTATAATATTAATTAGCTATACGGGAGACTTGGAAACAAGTCATTTGTACCGAGGAGTAGAAAATGGCAAAGAAAATTTCTGGTTTTATTAAACTACAAATCAAAGCTGGTCAAGCCAATCCAGCACCACCAATCGGTCCAGCACTTGGACAGAAAGGTGTAAACATTATGGAGTTTTGCAAGGCTTTTAATGCAAGAACTCAAAAAGACGCTGGGATGATCTTCCCAACTATCATTACAGTTTATTCGGATAGATCTTTTTCTTTTATTACAAAGACACCTCCGGCAAGCTATTTCTTAAAAACAAAGCTAAAGCTTAAGTCAGGCGCAAACAAACCAGGTCACCAAGTGGCAGGTAAAGTTTCAGAAGCGATCGTGACTGAAATAGCAGAAGCGAAGATGCCAGATTTATCAGCGGCAAATGTAGACGCTGGTAAGAGAACGATTGAAGGTTCAGCTCGTTCAATGGGTCTTAAACTTGATTATAAATAAGGAATACGGAGTCAATTATGGGAAAAAGATATAACGAAATAGTAACAAAAGTAGAAAGAGAAAAATTGTATGCAGTTGATGCAGCAATATCTCTTGCAAAAGAAACAGCAACTGCAAAATTTGATGAGACAATCGATCTTGCTTTTAGACTTGGAGTTGATCCACGTCATGCTGACCAGATGATTAGAGGAGCAATTGTTATGCCAGCAGGTACTGGTAAAAAAACAACAATTGTTGTTATTACTTCTGGGGAAAATATTGGTAAATCTGAAAAAGCAGGCGCTGATGTAGTTGGTGGTGATGAAGTTATCGCTAAGATCCAAGGCGGATGGATGGAATTCGATAGAGTTATCGCAACTCCAGACATGATGGGAAAAATCGGTAGAATCGCTAGGATCCTAGGACCTAGAGGTCTAATGCCTAACCCAAAACTTGGAACAGTTACAACTGATGTTGAAAAAGCAATCGCTGAACAAAAATCAGGAAAAGTTGAATATAGAACTGATAAAACAGGTATCGTTCACGTTCCTATCGGTAAAAAATCATTCACTGAAGAACAATTAAAGAAAAACTTTGTTGCAATTACTACTGCAATTGTTAAGGCTAAGCCTTCAAGCGCAAAAGGTAACTATATGAAGTCTTTAGTTATCAGCTCTTCAATGGGTCCAGGTATCAAAATTGATACAAACAGCGCTACTACTACAGCTGTTTAATAATTAGTAAAGATGTTGGGGTTGAAGAAAGGCGGCACAAGGATAAGTCCTCCCGAAACTCCCCTCCAGTAATAATATAAACGGAGGATTACAAATGTTAACTAGATCAGACAAAGAGGCATTGGTTAATGGTATTAAAGAAAACATTAATAATGCACAAGCACTCTTCCTGACTAATCTAATTGGTGTTACTGCAAATGATTCAGTTGCCATTAGAAAGAAAGTTAGAGATGCAAAAGGTAAGATCGTTGTTACAAGAAACTCACTTTTCGAAAAAGCAGCTATAGGCACTTATGCTGAAGCACTTTTGAAAGATTTAAAAGGAACTAATGCAGTTGCTTTTGCTTTCGAAGATGCTCCAGGTGTTGCTAAGGCCCTATATGATGCTAATAAAGATAATGAGTTAGTTGTACTAGGCGATGGTTACTTAGAACAAAAAGCTTTAGCGAAAGCTCAAGTTTTAGAATTAGCAAAATTACCTAGCAGAGATCAAATGCTTGCAACACTTCTTGCAACATTTAATGCGCCAGTTTCGGCTTTTGTTAGAGTATTATTTGCAATACAAGAACAAAAAGGTGGAGGAGCCGTAGCTCCAGCTGCTGCTGAATAAGCAGTAGAAAAGAAAGCACTATTAGGTAATGGTGCATAATATTAACTATAAAAAATTGAGATAAGAATCTTTAAGGAGATTAAAATGAGTATTACAAATGAACAATTAGTTGAACACGTATCTGCAATGAGTGTTTTAGACCTTGCTAACCTTGTAAAAGAATTAGAAGAAAAATTTGGTGTTTCTGCGGCTCCTGTAGCTGTAGCTGGTGGAGCTGTTGCTGAAGCTGCTGAAGAGAAAACTGAATTTGACGTAATTCTAGTAAGCGCTGGTGACAAGAAAATTAACGTAATTAAAGAAATTAGAGCAATAACTGGTTTAGGTCTTAAAGAAGCAAAAGACATGTCAGAAGCAGCTAACTCAAAAGTTAAAGAAGCTGTTTCTAAAGCTGATGCTGAAGAAATTAAGAAGAAACTTGAAGCTGCTGGAGCTAAAGTAGAGCTTAAGTAATTCATAACACAAGTTGTTAAATATTGAGGAGGCATATGATTTGCATATGCTTCCTTTTTTGCGTATATAAAGTAAATCTTAATTAGATTTTTAAAAAATAACCGGTTATCTGAGGAGTCACCCGATGACAAATGTTTTCGCCCCTAATGAGTGGTATCGTCGTGGTTTCAATAAATGTGAAACTATAATGGATCCGCCTAGTCTAATGAATCTTCAAACAAGTTCTTACGACGAGTTTTTACAAAAAGACAGATTACCTAATCAAACAAAAGATGTTGGTTTAA
>CAYGTU010000273.1:0-3009 GCA_964352945.1 uncultured Bacteriovoracaceae bacterium | reverse complement strand
CCCCCCCCCCCACCTCTCACATCGCTTGAGTTAAATCATCAACCTAACCCCTGATAACATTTCACCTCTGAACGTCTTACAGAATAATTTTAAGAAATTAACTGCTCTTATACAAGTTTTTGTTATTTTTATTATAATTACTTCACTAGGTTATGCCTATAAAGATTTTGAAAAACCATTTTTAAAAATTGAAAAACAAGAATCTGCATTTAATTTTAATTCTAAATTTTTAAGTATTATTAGCCTTGGAAACAAAAGATTTCTATCAGATCTTTTATGGGTACAAACACTACTCGAATCTGATCTTGAGCATTATAAAAAAAGAAATTTAAACTCTTGGATCTATCTAAGATTAAAAACGATAACTGAGATTGATCCTCTGTTCTTAGAAGCATATTATTTTGGCGGACAATACCTGTCGGTTATTAAAGATGATATTATCGGTGCGAGTACTATTTATAATAAAGGGCTTAAATATTTTCCTGATGATTATGGACTTAACTATGCTGCAGGACTTCACTTTTATTTAGAGGAAGGTGATAACCAGAAAGCTATACAATGTTTAGATAAAATTAAAAATAATCCTAGAGCGCCAGCAATTCTGACATCAATTTTAGCTCGATTAAATATGGAAGAAAATCATTTAGAAAATGCTTATCTATTATTATTAGAACAAATTAAACAATTTAATCCTGATTCAAGGCTTTATAAAAAAACTTGGACCAATTTATATTCAATTAGGGCCGAAATTGATCTTGAGTGCCTTAATTCTAAGAGCTCTATAAAGAAATGTAATACTTCAGATATTGAGCAAACTCCTTACGTGAAGCTAGATGGCGTCTATCAAGCTCAAAAAGACTGGATTCCTTTTAAATTAAAAAAAATGACCAATAATTAAGGCAAATACCTAATTCTTGACTTTATTACTATCTTTAACACATGAGTTTTTAAGTACTTATTTCATAATAAGGGCAATAATTTATCGAATTTCACTAAATTACAGTCTGCGCTTATAATTACAATATACAAAAATTTCATAAAAGTGGGTCCATATACTCTATGTCTCTGCTGATTTTTTTGTATATTTTTATTAATTTTTTGATCATCTCAATTGATCAAATTGGAGGAAAAATGAAGTTTTTAAGAAACCAAACGGGCTTCTCGCTCGTTGAGCTTATGATCGTTGTTGCTATTATCGGTATTTTATCTGCAGTAGCAATTCCAAATTTTAAGAAGTATCAAGCAAAATCAAAAACATCTGAAGCAAAATTACAATTAGCTGCTCTTTATACAGCTGAGCAATCATTCTTTGCTGACGAAGACACTTATCACACTTGTTTAGCGGTAATGGGATTTGAAGCTTATGCACCATCTGCCCTTCCAACTGGATCTTATTATTCAATTGGTTTTGGTAATCCATATGGTGGTGGAGCAAATATCACTGATCTTTGTGACCTTGGTGGTGGCGGAGACGGTACTGGTGAAAGATTTTCTTATTGGTTTGGTAGAAAAGGTGCCGGTGGTGCTGTTACTGATAGAGACTTAGCCGATCTACAATTAGATGCTGGTGCTAGTGATAATACTTTTGTTGTTAGAGCAACAGGAAATGTAAACAACACTAGAGCAGGGGATGCTGATTATAGATTTGATGCTTGGACAATGAACCAAGATAAAGTTATTCAACAAATAAGCGTTGGTTACTAATTAGTTTTTATAAATAATTTGATTTATAAGGGGGGCTTTTAAAGTCCCCTTTTTTTAGGCTCCACCGCCGGCCATGAACATTGGTAGATACATAGCGATCATAACAAATCCAATAATTCCACCAAGGCCTACAAGGATAATTGGTTCAATCATTTTAGTGATACCATTAATAACTTCTTCAACTTCTTCTTCAAAAACATCAGCAACTTTTACAAGCATGGAATCTAAATTCCCAGTGGCTTCACCTACTTTAATCATTTGTGAAACTAAATCTGGGAAATAACGTATTCTTTGAAGAGGCTCAATTATAGTTTTACCTGTTGCTACTGCTTCTTTAACCTTTGTTAAATCTTTTGCAATAACCGAGTTATCTAGAGTTTCAATACAAATATCGAGTGAATCTAAAATTGATACACCTGCACTAAGCATTGTAGCTAGCGTGCGAGTAAATTGAGCCAGATTTCCCTTTATAACTAAATCTCCAAACATAGGGGCTTTCATAACCCATTTATCTAACTTGATTTTACCTTTTTCAGTACTTCTATAATAAAGAAGACTTGTAACAGATCCGACTAAAAAAATAATAATATGCAAAAAGTAAGCTTGCATAAAATCAGAGGTATTAATTACAACTTGAGTAACCCAAGGAACGGCCTGCCCTGAATCAGTTAACATACCAACGAATTGAGGTACAACAAAAACCATTAATCCAATAACAACGCCAATACCTACTACGGCAATAATAATAGGATAAGATAAAGCACCTTTAATTTTCTTTTTAATTTTTGTTTGCTTATCCATATGCTCACCAAGCTTAACTAAAATGGTATCCAAGATACCTCCAGCTTCACCTGCTTTTACTAGATTGACATAGAGTTTATCAAAACCCTGTTTACCCGCTAAGGCTTCCGCAAGAGATTTACCATCAGCAACTTCTTCATGAATTTTATTTAAAATAGATTTCATATAAGGATTTTTTTGTTGTTTTGCTAATAAGCTAAGTGTTTCTAAAATAGGAACACCGGCGTTAAGAAGTGTAGACATTTGATTTGTAAATCTTCCCAGGTCATCTTTAGAAAATGCACTGGTCAACCCCATATCAATCATCATCTTGCCTAAATCTAAATCGGCAATTGTAGGTTCCTGAATTTTCCTTGGTCGAATTCCCTGACGTCTTAAGGTTTTTTTAACCTCACGAACATCCTTTGCCTCCATCTCGCCTGAGACTTTTTTATTGGCAACATTAAATCCTTCCCACTTATATAAACCCATTTATCCTCTTACAATGCACCTTTTAGACCAAGC
>CAYGTU010000272.1:0-3026 GCA_964352945.1 uncultured Bacteriovoracaceae bacterium | reverse complement strand
CCTTTAAGAACCATATGATTTCGGTGGATAATTACCTGGCTTGAAACATATCCAAGTATTGATTCAATTTCATTTGCTTTTTTCCCAAGTAATTTTAATGTTTCACTTGAATTATATTCAACAATCCCTACAGCAAATTTTTTACCTTTATACATAATTGATACGCAATCTCCCCTTTGAAAATTACCTTCAATCTTTTTAATTCCAACTGGTAAAAGTGAGGCATGCTTTTTAATTGCATTGTATGCACCTTCATCAACAATTAAAGACGAGTTTGTTTTAACAGTTGAAAGTAACCAAGCATTTTTATTATAATGCTCCTTTTTAGCTTCAAAGAAAGTTCCTGAATCTCCATAAAATGCATCTAAAATTGGTCTTTTATTTTTAAAAGTAGAAATTATTACGGGAATACCAAGTGGAGTAAGTTTTTTAATAGCATCTAATTTACTTTTCATTCCACCACGCCCAGCTCCGGTCTTCGAAAAGGTTTTTAATTCAGAAAAATCATTATCAAAGTTTACATTTTTTATAAACTTTGATGCTTTATCCTTAGGATCTCCTGTGTACAATCCTTTACTCTCTGAAAGCATCATTACTAAATCGGCATTAATCATTTCTGCGGCCATTGCAGCTAAATGATCATTATCCCCTACGGTAATTTCATCAAAACTGACTGTGTCGTTTTCATTTAATATAGGAATGTAATTGTTATTTAATAAAACTTCAATTGTACTTCTAGCATTGAGATATCTTTTTTTGTTTTTAAAATCTTCATGTGTCACAAGTATTTGGCCACACTGAAAACCAGCCTTTTTAAAAGCATTACTAAAAGCTTGCATAATTATAGGCTGACCAATTGAACTTAACGCCTGAAGACTCGCAATGTCTGAAGATTTAATATTAGAGTTTTCTCGCGCTGTATGAATAGCACCTGAGCTAACTAAAACCACTTTAATATTAGAATTGATGAGTTCAACAATATCATTAGCAATTTTGGTTAAAGATAATTTGTTAACACCACCAAGTTCTTTAGTAACCGAACTGGAACCTAATTTTATGACTATTACTTTTGGCTTTGATTTAATTTCAATTCTCATACAAAATCTATCTGTTAATAATTTATTTTTCTCTAGTTTATTCTATCTAAGTTTTGCTATTATGAGTATATGAAAAATCTTTATATCTTTCGCCATGGCCAAACAGATTGGAACAAAGAAGAACGTCTACAGGGTCATACAGACATCCCTTTAAATCAATTTGGTAAAGAGCAAGCTGCTACCTTACAAGAAAAGTTATTAAACTTAAAATTAGATATATGCCTATCCAGTGATCTTTCTCGTGCTGTTGAAACTGCAAGAATAGCTTTGAAGAACCATCAAATTGATATCCATACACCTAAAGAATTAAGGGAGATTGCCCTTGGTATTGCTGAAGGTAAGCTAAAATCTGAATTAGAAAATTCAAGTGATTGGGAAAAATGGTTAAGCCCAGATTACCCTGATTTTTCTTTTGAAGGTGGTGAAGTTAAATCCCATCATCAAAAAGTTATGAGAGATTATCTTGATGATTTTTTAAAGAATTCCAATTATTCTGAAATCGCCATTTCATCTCATGGTGGTTCTATTAGACTATTACTACGAACCTGTAAAAATCCCCCACAATCATTTATTACTAAAAACTGCTCTCTTCATCATGTGCAAATAATTGGAAATGATTGGAATTATTTAGGTGAAATTTAGTTTAAATATATTTTTTATTTCTTCTTTTTGAATGCGTCTGTATATTGCTTTAAAATTTCGGGATCAATATCCTTAGGATCGATGGTTTTGATAGATTCGCGGGATTTTTTAAAATTTTCACACTCATGCTTGGCCCCATCATTTTCGACAGGTATTTTCTTTCTACCATCTTGAAGCCAAGTGATTTCTAAATTACAGTATCTACAATTTGCCACGAATTTCCCTTGCTAAAAATCAGCGATTTCGTCTGCAAGAGAAGGATTATCAATAAATGGATTTCTATTACCTTGAGCTTGCTGTACAAGGTTATTTCTTCTTAATTCCATTTGATCAACAGGATCTAAAACATTCCAACGACGTAAATGAGCTTCTTCATCAGCTGGAATTGCTATGTCATATCTGATTGAAAAATAAAATAAGGCACGAGCAACATTACCTTTATGATTATCTGGTGGTTCAAAACTTGATTGTCCTCTATCGTTGTGTCCAAAGCTAGAAGTTGCACAGTCTGGAATTGGTGAGTCGTATCTGAAATCTGTAAAATGATGATTCCCTCTCATACTATTAGCTCTACTATCTGAAGGATATAAATGGTGAAGATCTGCTTCTTGAACAGAAAAACTCTGAGAAGAATTAAACTTTGATCTTGGCCATGTATGCTCACAGTTAACTACATTGTTTGCTGGAATACTGTTTCTATTAACATAAACAACTTTCTGACAGTAAACATCTTTAATATAATATCCACCTCTTGGATCTTGTCTTAAATGTATTTGAGTAAACATAAAATGACGAGCAGCTGAGTATGAAAGTCTCGGCGTATGACCTTGTGTAGTCATTTGTTTAACTTGCTGTCTGGATTTTACACCGGCAAATACTGTAGAAATTGAAAGGGAAAGTAATACTAGGTAAACGTATAATCTTTTTAAAGACATTTAGACTCCAAGGTGGATTAGGTTTATTTTTACAATATATGTTATGGTTTTGAAATAATTAAAAACTTACATATTGATACTTTGTAATTTCGGTAGCTTATATCAACTCTAACTGACCTTTTGCTTGCTTTGAAACATGAAATCTTACACCAATGCCAAGTAATCTTATCGGAGAGATATTGTCTTCTATTTTTTGAGTCAATAAATCCTGACAATCTTTAAGATTTAATTCACTAATTTGTTTCTCGATAGTAGTTTGCTTAAAATCAAAATATTTAATTTTTATAAAAATACTTTTAAGTAAATTTTCATCTTGTTTTTCAAGACGATATTTTAATCTTTCAAATAACTA
>CAYGTU010000271.1:0-3046 GCA_964352945.1 uncultured Bacteriovoracaceae bacterium | reverse complement strand
CCAGCCACATATCAAGACTTAGACTACAGATCACATCCAAGGTCACTATTCAAAGAATGCTGAGCTTTTTAAGCATACAGAAAATTATAAGCTTAAAGACATAACTTTAGCTGACTGGGGAAGAAAAGAATTAACTCTAGCAGAAGCAGAAATGCCAGGTCTTATGGCCCTTAGAACAGAGTATGGAAAAACAAAACCGCTTAAAGGTGCTAGAATTGCTGGTTGTTTACACATGACAATTCAGACAGGTGTTTTAATTGAAACTTTAATTGAACTTGGTGCTGAAGTAACTTGGTCATCATGTAATATTTTTTCAACTCAAGATCACGCAGCTGCAGCAATTGCAAAAGCTGGAGTTCCAGTTTTTGCTTGGAAAGGAATGAATGATGTTGAATTTGATTGGTGCATTGAAAAAACAATTTTTGGTTTTGAAGGTAACAAGCCACTTAATATGATTTTAGATGATGGCGGAGATTTAACTAATATGGTTCTTGATAAATATCCTGAGCTTGTTGAAGGTATTAATGGATTATCTGAAGAGACAACTACAGGAGTTCTTCGTTTAGTTGAAAGAATGAAAAAAGGAACTCTTCCAATGCCAGCAATCAATGTAAATGATTCTGTAACTAAATCAAAATTTGATAATAAATATGGATGCCGTGAATCTCTAGTAGATGCAATTAGAAGAGCAACAGATCTAATGCTTGCTGGAAAAGTTGCAGTAGTAGCTGGATACGGTGATGTTGGTAAAGGTTCAGCTGAATCATTATCTTCTGCTGGTGTTCGTGTAATTGTAACTGAAATTGATCCAATATGTGCTCTTCAAGCAGCAATGGAAGGTTTTGAAGTTAAGACTATGGATAAAGCAGTTCTAGAAGCGGACATAATTGTAACAGCTACTGGAAATTATAATATTGTAAAAGGTAAGCATTTTGAAATGATGAAAGATAAAGCAGTAGTTTGTAATATCGGACATTTTGATAATGAAATTGATATGCATTACTTAAACTCTACTCATGGGCAAACGAAAATTGAAATTAAGCCACAAGTGGATATGTATACAAACAAATCAGGTAACAACATAATTATTTTAGCTGAAGGAAGACTTGTAAATTTAGGATGTGCAACTGGACACCCTTCATTTGTAATGAGTAATTCATTCACTAATCAAACATTAGCTCAAATTGAACTTTGGACTAATAGATCAAATTATGAAAATAAAGTTTATACTCTTCCAAAACATTTAGATGAAAAAGTAGCAAGACTTCACTTAGCAAAAATTGGAGTTGAGCTTGAAACTTTATCAAAAGATCAAGCTGATTACATCGGAGTTGATGTAAACGGTCCTTTTAAATCTGATACATATAGATACTAATACATGGCCCTCTTCGGAGGGCTTTTTTTTGGAGAAATTTATGGAAAAACTTTTTATTGCTTGCGATCATGGAGCTTGGGAACAAAAAGATGAATTGGTTCAATATTTAAAAAATAGATTTGATATTGTTGATTTAGGAACCCATGGGCCAGATAGTGTAAATTATCCAGATTTTGGACAAGCCTTAGCGAAAAAAGTTTTAGAGACCAAAGGGAAGGGGATTCTTCTTTGTGGCTCAGGAATTGGAATTTCAATTGCTGCCAATAGATTCAATGGAATTCGTGCAGCACTTTGTAGAACTGAATGGGATGCTCAAATGAGCCGTCAGCATAATGATTCAAATGTCATTTGTTTTGGTGGGAGAGTTTCTTCAATGGATGATATTAAAAAGATGACTGAGGTTTGGCTCAAGACCGAATTTGAAGGTGGACGCCATCAGGATCGAGTAAATTTATTAGATTGCTAGTTCTTTGGCAGTGGTTGATTTTGTAAGTTATAAACATCAAATTTTTTCCAAGCACTTGCTCGATATCGATGAGTAATAATTTCAAAAATTGGTCTTGAAGTATCGTTAGTAATTTCTGCTTGCTTGGTTGCTTCATCCTGAAAATGTTGAATCGTGATTGGATTTTTATTCATTTCTTTTTTCTTGTTTCCATACTTACCAAATGGGTTGTTCGAACTTCCATATGAATTTGACCTGCTATAACTTTTTCCTTTATTTTTATAACCAACTGCTGAAGTTACACCAGCACTCTCTCTAAGGCGATCTAAACTTGCTGCTCTTGCAAAACCACTCTCAGCTGCACTATTAGATGGAAAGGATGAAGCAATCTGAGCAATTTATGCTTGAAGTCCTGCATTGACAAGTGAATCAGCAACGTTTTTATTACTACTTAATTTTATTTTAGGATTAATATCCCCTTCATGCTTTCTTAAAAAGTCACTCGATAATGCACCCATTTTTCCACTAAAATCATTAAGTTTTGAAGTATCAAAACCACCTGATCCCATCATATCTAAGCCTTGAATGGAGTCGCTCATAAAAGCATTATTAATTCCTATGCCACGAGCGGCTTGGGCCATTTTATGATTAAAGCAAGTGTTGTTAGCTTTACAATTACACTGTGTATCTGTTTCCATATTTTCAGTCACACAACCAGCAGGTGTTTCAAAAGCTGAGTCAGCGTATTCTTTAGCAACACAATATTTTCTATAGTTAGCAGGATCAACTTGAACTGAATCATCTCTTCCACAAAAACATTGTGTTTGTGAGTGAGGATTACATTCACCTGGTCCAGGAAGATTATCACCCATCCCTCGAACAGCTTTTTCAATAATTCCATGGTTCTTCGCTTTAAGAGCAAAGAATGTTGTTAAGAATCCACCAGCTGCAATTTTTGCAAAGGTATCCCACTTAGGATTCATTCCAATTGAATAACTCCTAACAACATATCCTATATAACAAGCTGAAGTAGCACCCCAACCAGAAGCTTGAACTAGAGCTGTCTTTTTTCTTAATTTATGAGTATTGGCCACTTGATAGAAAGAAGATTTTTGTTGATCAACAATACCACCATTACTTGGTTGAGCATTTTCTTCTATTTTATTTTGTCCAAGAAGTTGAATGGCTCCACCCAGAATTTCTGTCGCCATTGGAATTTTAGCGCA
>CAYGTU010000270.1:0-3068 GCA_964352945.1 uncultured Bacteriovoracaceae bacterium | reverse complement strand
ATCGCTGCGTTTTGATCTCGTCTTGCATTTCGAATTGCAATTTTAGCATCTTCCCCAAGTTTCTTAACTTGTTTAACAAGGTCTTTTCTTTTGTCTTCTGTAAGAGCAGGAAAAGGGATTCTTATCAGGTTTCCATCATTAGAAGGAGTTAAGCCAAGGTTTGCGTTAATAATTGATTTCTCAATTTCACTTATAAGAGACTTATCAAATGGCTGAATTTGTAAAAGTCTTGCTTCAGGAGTTGAAATTTGTCCAACCTGGCTAATAGGAGTTGGACTTCCATAATAATCAACTGACACTCCATCAAGCACTGATGCTGATGCTCGTCCTGTTCTGACTTTTGAGATCTGGACCTGAAGAGATTTTATAGATTTTTCCATTGAAACGTTTAATGTCTTTTTTATTTCATCAATCATTGTGCTACCCCTCTTTAGAAACCGTTGTTCCAATTTTTCCACCAAGAGCACATTTAACAATTGAGCCTTGTTCGAAAATATTGAAAACGACAATATCAAGATCATTATCCATGCAAAGAGTAATGGCAGTTGAATCCATTACTGTAATTCCCTGGTTAAGAACATCAATATACTTAAGGCGTTCATAGCGAACAGCCCCTTCGTGAATCATTGGATCTTTATCATAAATTCCATCAACTTTAGTTGCTTTTAAAATAACATCTGCATCTATCTCATTTGCTCTTAAAGCTGCAGCTGTATCAGTTGTAAAGTATGGATTACCAGTCCCGGCAGCAAAAATAACCACTCGACCTTTTTCAAGATGTCTCATGGCCCTTCTTCTTATATAGGGCTCTGCTATTTCCTTCATTTCAATTGCTGTCATCACTCTTGTATAAATTTCTTCTCTTTCAAGAGCATCTTGCAAAGCAAGAGAGTTAATTATGGTTGCAAGCATTCCCATATGATCAGAGCTTGTTCTATCCATTCCTTTAGCAGCACCAGCTACACCACGATGAATATTTCCACCACCTATTACAACAGCAACTTCAATTTTATTTTCAACAAGGTCAGCTATATCTTTTGCGAATTTTTTTAGGATAACCCCATCAACACCATAGCCTTGATCTCCAGCTAAAGCTTCACCAGACATTTTAAGTAGAACTCTTTTGTATTTCATAAAAGTCTCAAAAAAAAGGGGCCGAAGCCCCTTTCGATTATCTTATTGTTTACCTGTCATTTTAGCGACTTCATCAGCTAGGTTATCTTCACGTTTTTCAATACCTTCTCCAAGTCCAATTTTAGAGAATCTTTTAACAGTGATTTTTGTACCAAGCTCTTTTGCTACAGCATCAATATGCTTGCTAATACTTAGGTCTGGATTCTTGACAAATTTTTGTTCAAGCAAACAAACTTCTGTTGCAAGCTTTTTAAGCTTTCCTTCTACGATCTTAGGAATCATTGCTTCAGGCTTTCCTTGCTCTTTAAGTTGAGCAGAGTAAATTTCAGCTTCACGCTTTTTGAAATCTTCATCAATTTCATCAGCGCCTACAAACTTAGGATCAGCAGCGGCGATATGCATAGCAACGTCTTTAGCAAGATCTTGTGCTGCAGGTGTTGCAGCTACATCTGTATCAGTTGAAATCTCAACAAGAACACCTATTTTTCCACCATGATTATAATTACCGATCAAACCTGTTCCTTGAAGATCAAGTCTTGAAAGACGTCTTACATCAATTTTTTCACCACATTTAAGAGTAAGCTCTGTTGCTGTCTCATTTGTAGCTTCTTTAAGCCCATCAATATTATCAATATCTTTAGCTAGCACTGTTTCAGCTGCTTTTTTTGCAAAAGACTGAAAATCATCGCCTTTAGCAACAAAGTCTGTTTCACAATTCACTTCAACAGCAACGGCCGTATTACCTTTAATTTGGGTAACAACTGCACCTTCAGCGGCAACACGACTTTGTTTTTTCTGAGCAGCTGCAAGCCCTTTCTTTCTAAGAAAATCTACTGCAGCTTCTACGTCACCAGATGTTTCTGTAAGAGCTTTCTTACAATCCATCATCCCAGCACCTGTTTTTTCTCTCAAACTTTTTACATCACTTGCACTTATAGACATATCTGTTTCCTTTTTTAGCTTTCTTTAAGGTCTAAATCTTGCTCATACTTCTTTAGAATTTCTTTTTCTAAAGCAGCATCTCTTACTTCTTTTTCAGTCTTATTACGATTCTTGCTAGCTGTACCACCCTGAGCTACTGAGTCAGCAAAATACTTACTAAAAAGAGTAATTGATTTGATAGCATCATCATTTCCAGGAACGATATAATCAACACCTGCTGGATCACAATTTGTATCAGTAATAGCAACAACAGGAATTCCAAGTGTCTGAGCTTCCTTAACAGCGGTTCTTTCATTGTTTGGATCAACAATAAAAACCGCTCCAGGAACTTTTCTCATATCTTTAATTCCACCAAGGTTTTTCTCAAGCTTTTCTATTTCTTTTTCAATTTTTGATTGCTCTTTTTTAGTAAGCAATTGGAAATCACCGTTTTGCTTCATTCTTTCAACTTTTCTTAGCTTATCAATTGAAAGTGAAATTGTTTTAAAGTTTGTAAGCATTCCACCAAGCCATCTGTTTGTTACATAAAAAGCACCACACTCTTCAGCAGCTGCTTGAACAACACTAGAAGCTTGTCTTTTTGTTCCAACGAAAAGAACTGGACGGCCAGAACTTGAAACTTTTCTTAAAAAGTCGAAAGCCTTTTTTGCCATTGGTACTGTTTTAGTAAGGTCGATGATGTAAACACCATTTCTCTCGCCATAAACATAAGGCTTCATTTTTGGGTTCCATTTGTGGGTTTGATGACCAAAATGGGCACCAGCAGCCAGCAGGTCTTTTACGTTCAATTCAGACATAGATAATCTCCTCGATCATGGTTTTGTTCATCTTCTCCACATCCGAATGGACCAATTAGTGGAAAAGACTGGATTTTTGACGTTTGTCAAAGTGCGCTAAAACTAACATTTCATAGGTGTAACGTCCAGTCATTTAAGCACTGACTGCCGGATTGCCTGACTGCCGGATTGCCTGACTGCCGGATTGCCTGACTG
>CAYGTU010000269.1:0-3092 GCA_964352945.1 uncultured Bacteriovoracaceae bacterium | reverse complement strand
GAAAGTGCCTTAAAATTGATTTGTCTTTTTTTACGAGTAGATATTTATACCATATCTAGGACAATTATTTTTATTCTAAAGTGAAATAAATGAACTCTATTTAAATTAGAATAATCTAATGTATTTTAGATAAATTGATATTTATTATTGGCAAATTAGTAAAATTAATGCCTTTTTAGCCACTTATAATCTATATGAATTATTTTTTAAAATAAATAAATTTAGATGAATAATTCGTTTTATATTAATTTTAATCAGTCTAAGCTAATTCCAAAAAGAATATTCTAAAGTTACCTGAAAAGATATCCGAGAATAAAAGTACAATAAATAAAAAATAATTTTTGATAATTTTAACTTTATCTCAGTTTTTAAGCTGGACGTTGGTAGGAGATTTTTATGCAGTTTCGTGCATTAATTCTTTTTGTGTTAATTTTAGTGGCTTCATGTACCCCTAGTACAGAAACAACAGATACCATTATTGATAAGACAGCAGATATAGCTGAACTTACTCCACAAGAAGTTCAGGATAGATTTAACGACTACACTAATACTCAATGTCAGTTTGAATTACCTTCCTATAGTCTTAAGCAATGTGGAAGTGGAACTTTTAAGGCCGAAACATTAGCTGATATTGAACTCTATAATCAAAATGGAGGAGAAAAAAATGGTAAACATCGTGATCTATTAATACAAGGAAATATTGATACAACTGATCTAAAGATTTTTTCTCCTTGTCAGATAAGAGTAGATCAAAATGTTGAATTAAAAACGAGTGGCAGTCTTTGTCTTCTTTCTGTATTAAAACCGGTTTTTGAAAATAATGTAAATATTCAAGCTGGCTCTTTTTTTGAAGTAGGATCATTAGAAGGTGATATAAATTTTCGTCAAGATGTTACAGTTCAAGCTCAAAATATCAGTATAACAAGTAGAGAAAAAATAGTTTTTCAAGCTCATGCAATGATTACGGCAAATGATATTGTTCTAAACTCAACGGGGCAAGATCCACAAAGTGAAGTCTATATTAGACATGATTCTGTTATAACAGCAAATTCACTAACTATGAATGGTTTTGGAAAAGTACTAATCGGAAAAAACTCCACTTATAATATAGCTGGCAGTTTAAATATGAATTCTCTTGGAGATGCTCCGGAGAGTGATGTCCTTGTTAAAGAGGGAACGACTATCAATGCTCTGAATTTTACAGCCGCTGGATTTGATAAAATAACTTTAAATCAAAATACAAATTTTAATATTACTGAAAATCTTAATTTAAGTAGTACAAGTGGATTTGTAAAGCTTTCTAAAAATACAAATCTTTCTGCAAAAAATATAAAAATAGTATCAGCTAGTCCAGTTAAGATTAATAAGAACGCTCAGATTGCAGCAACGGAATCGGTTGAAATTAGTTCTTCAGAATGTTCTGACTCGGATAAATGGGATATAGAGGCACCTGTGCAAATAGGGTCTTGTCTAAATCCCAGTTATCCTGTTGCGCAGTTTAGCGTCACTTCTCAAAGCACGTCTTTACCAATCAACACTTTGATTGATGCTTCCGCATCTTCAGGAGATAATATAATATATACATGGCTTATAGATGGATCTCAACTTTCACAATCGCTTGCGAACTTTAATTATTCATTTACTAACAATGGCAATCACTCTATTGCATTAATTGTTACAGATCAAAATGGGAATAAAAGTTCTCTTGTAAAAGTTATTTTTGTTTCAAATGATGGAAGTATTACGACTGTTTCAGAGTCTGAAACTTCAATTCTTGACTTAAGCAAGCCTGTAGTTTTGGCCAATATATCAAATGGACCATTTTACAAAGAATTTGAAATAAGTTTTGATGCCTCAGCAAGTTTTTCAACTAATGGAAATCTTGTGGATTATAGCTGGGATTTTGGAGATCAGTCACTTGTTGGAAAGGGTTCAAAAGTAAGTCATAAGTATTATGCTACTGGAACTTTTGATATTTATTTAAGCCTTACTGATATTCAAGGAGAGCAGTCATCAAAGAAAATCGGCAGTGTTACAATTTTAGATTCACCTACTTCTCCAATTGCAAATTTTTCAATTAATAAAATAGGTAATCTTCCAGAAATTACTTTAACACTTGATGCATCAAATTCGACTGATGATAGTTCTATCGTTAATTATAGATGGCAGTTTGGCGGACCTACAATGGTCGAATCAATTAACCCTATAATAAATTATCCAATAACAGAGGCTGGAATTTATAATATAATGCTTACTGTTTTTGATGATTCAGATTTAGCTTCATTTCATTATAAAAGCATTGGTATTAGTGGAGATGGACAATTGACTATTTTCGATGAAGAAGATGGATCATTTGCTGCAACTCCTGAAAATCTTTTAAAACCTTTTGCGCTAGCCACAGTATCAGCCCCAGTTGTAGCGTTAGGTGAAGAAATTCTTTTTGATGCATCAGCTTCATTTAGCTACACAGGAGAAATTGCAAGTTATACTTTTTATTTTGGTAATGGTAGTTCAGTGACAACAACTTCTCCGTATACAGTTTATTCTTATAGCAACTTAGGAGCATATAAAACTAGTTTGAAAATTATTGATAGTGCAGGTTATGAATCATTTGTTGATATTCAAAACATTGAAGTAATAGATTCACCTACACCTGAGGCAATGCTGACTTTATCTTCCACAGGAGGAAGAGCACCTTATACAATTACTTTTGATGCTTCTCAGTCAAATCCATCTTCAATAATATCGAGATATGAATTTGATTTTGGCGATGAAACAAAACTAGTTTCTCAAAATCCAATTGTGACCCATACCTATGAAAATGAAGGTAATTTTGAAGTTGTTTTAGGTGTCGTAGATAATACCCCTTATGAACAAACTTCTATTTTTCAAACGAATGTAAGTATAGATCCACGAGATGATGCACCTATTATTAATGTAGTTACATCTAGCCTTGAGGGAAAAGTTCCCTTTGAAATTGTTCTTGATGCAAATTTATCCAGTGATGATAAGGGAATCGAAAGTTATAAGTGGGAGTTAAGTGAGGGAAGTAAAGTTTTAGAAAGTAATTCATATAAAGTTTTAAAACATAT
>CAYGTU010000268.1:0-3130 GCA_964352945.1 uncultured Bacteriovoracaceae bacterium | reverse complement strand
CTTACAGAATGCCAACAGAAGAAGAAATTCAAAAAGTTATTGATAAAAATATTTCATATTCCCCAGCTTTTGAATCTAGCATTGGGATTGCTGCTAAAACAATTGAACTAAGTAAACAGATTATTGCCAAAAAAATGGAAGTTACTAAATTTCTTGAAGAACATAAGGATGAATACGGTACTTTTATGGCCGCTGAAGCTGATTTTGATCTTATAAAATCTGAACAAGTTGCTAATCAAGCAGAAATAGCTGAACAAAACCAAGCTTTAATTTCAAAATTAACTTTAGCTCAAACTCAAGAAGAAAAAACAGAAATCAGAGCAGAGCATGCAAAAATAATGAACAAGCTTTTAAAAGAATCTAGTCTTATTACATACAAAAAATCTCTTAAAGCTCGTACTTATCATGATGCATTTAAAGTTTGGGCCCCTTATAAAAATCGCCTGGAAGATTTAACCAATATTGAGCGCAATGTAACAGCTTCACTTGATATTATTCAAACTAAAGCTGATGAATCATTAAGAAGAAGTGAGGACTTAATCAACACTCTTGAAAGAGCGGAAGTTGGATATGCAAGCACTAGTTATACATTAAATGTTCAAAAAGAAATTGATACTTTAAATGATAGAATGAATGAAGTTGGTATCTCTAATTACACACTTCAACCCTTAACAGTTTTTAATGTAAAACTAAATCCAGGTGTAACTAGAAGGACTCAAGCTGTCACCGATAGTAATTTAGGTCCTAACTATCAATTAATTACTTATAATCTACCTCAAGAGACGAGAAGAATTGTATCTAATGAAAAAAATGTCATTGAATTCCCTGCTATGGGAGAAGATAATCAGCCCTTAAAAATCTTAATGAGTGATTTAAATGGAAGTTTTGGTGGTTCACAATCTTTTGAAATGCCAGTTACCCAAGGAGCAATTTGTGGGTATTCAAAAACTGAATTAAAAAAATATGAATACACTCACTCTGATGGAAGAACTTATAGTGCAACAGTAAGTGAAACAAAATACGAATCCCCTGCCCCTAATCAGCCTATTTTTGTTCAAAACGTTGCGCTTAGATATAATTATTATGAAAAATCTGAACCTATTCATGGAAAATGTTCATTAAACGTATCACAAACTTCGTCTTATGTAAGAAATGCAGGGAAGAAAACGTCATGGAGTTGGTTTAAGAAATCTACTCATTCTTGGGATGATACTAAAAAGAATTTTATTGATGAAAGAGGAATTTCTTGTCACTTAACAAAAAGTCCTGTTGGATCTAATCCTGAAGAAAGTAAATTACTCAATAGTGCTTTTGAAAAATCATTATATCAAGATATCTTTGGAATGTTCTTAGTAGGTTATGCTAAACATTACAACGTAACACCATTAAAGCCAGATTTACTATCAGCTGATAGCCAATTGTTTTCACAAATTGGTGCAGGTGTAATGAATTTATGTGGTTCAAATAAATACTGCCAAATTGGTGGAATCGTTCTCAAGTCTCTTGATGAGCTTGTGGGAACAAGACATACTGGATCCACATCAAACTCAACTGTCATAAAAGGTAAATTAACAAAAGACTACTCATTAGAAACGTACATGGTTTCAGAAGGATATGCCAATATAGAAATGAGAGTTTGTTTAGATCATAGTAAATGTGAAGATAAATAATATATTTACAACTACGGGGCCTTCGGGCCTCTAATTTAACGGAGACTTTATGAAAAAGAGAATAATTTTAATCATAGCAATAATAGCAATTTCTTTAACCTTTTCACATAAAGAAAAAAAGAACAAAGTGGGGAAAATAAAAGTTACTCCAATCGATACAAAATTAGAAATAGTAAAAACAGGATCATCATTTTCAAAGAAAAAGAATGATTCAATTGAAAATAAAGAGCAAGAAGACAATGGCAGGTTTTTGAGATGAAAAGAGCGTGGAATACAGTTTGAAAAAAAATTAAAAATCTTAAAGCAATTAACGGATGAACTTAATAAATACTCTTTATCCGGAAACGCTCCTCTAGAATTAAAAGAGAGCTATTCCATTGCAAAAGCAGACATTATCTCAGTTCATAAGATGTACTTACAATCAGTAAATGCAGAAATAACTAATCTGATAGAAGA
This sequence comes from uncultured Bacteriovoracaceae bacterium, assembly GCA_964352945.1. Lineage (GTDB taxonomy): Bacteria > Bdellovibrionota > Bacteriovoracia > Bacteriovoracales > Bacteriovoracaceae > CAYGTU01. The sequence continues at coordinate 1,004 of CAYGTU010000268.1, read as the reverse complement.
AGGGAGGCAATAATGAAACTTATTATCTTAATAATCATTCTTTCTTCATTTGCAAATGCTCAGGAAAATATATGGGTTAAAAAAATTGGAAATAATATAATATTTGGTCAAAAAAAAATTAATGGAAAAATAGAATTTAAGTCTGACAATATTAAGAAATTCTGTAAAAAAGCAGAAGCTTATTTAAATATGTATGTAAAAAATTATGAAGAATATGAGTGTAGTCAAAACAGAGATATTACAACGAATCTTTGTAATATTATAAAGAAGCAAGTTGATCGTTTTTCCGTAGGTGATAATGATTTTAGTACAAATGTGCCCTTAGAACAATCATTTGAACTTGAGGAATTAAATCCTATAGATTTTGAACGTCAAAAAGAAGTAATTGCATCTCAGTATAATATTCCTTTAGAAAATGTCTTCATTGCTAAAGTGAGGCCTATATCTAACACCGACTGGAAGCATACCCAAAGAGAAAATGGTTTCTTCACTAAGCTTTTAGATATTTCCAAAACTGATCCAGTTATTTTAGGAGAAGAAGATTTAGTCTTTACTGGTTATATAAAAAATAAGTATCTCTCTTGCGCCATTATAAATGATGAATTATCAATTTATAAAAATATAATGAGTAAAGAACAGATTGTTCAACGTTTTGATTCCAAAAAATTAATAAATTTATACCAAGCTTATCTAGAAACTAAAACGATGTGGTCTCAATTGAAAAACAAGAATGATACCATCTACAATCTTTTAAAACTAGGCATTCAGTTAAAAGAAAACAAATCACTTTTTAGTCATAATCAAGATGAAGTTTCTAATCTAGAATTTCAATTTGATACATTTTTTAATTACTCACATGATGGAATTAATTCAAAAGTTAATTTACGCAAATTTAAAGATATTGAATCATTTGAATTAATTGCATTTCCTGCTCAAATATTTGATGTAGAGTACCAACTTCAAATTGAAGGAGAGAGATAATGAAATTTTTAATCTTAGTTCTT
>CAYGTU010000267.1:0-3219 GCA_964352945.1 uncultured Bacteriovoracaceae bacterium | reverse complement strand
ATGAATACATCCACTCTTACAGCAAGTTCCTCTTGTCTTTAAAAAATCAGATGTAAATATTTCTCTTCCGTCTGAAAGTTTATAACGGTGATCGGTCATTTTTCTTACAGTAAAATCTTCTTAAGGTTTTCTCTCTCGTTTTAAAATCATATGGTGATGAACCAATTTCACTATCTTCAAAAGTCATAAGAAATGTATCTTTAGGATAACTAAATCGAGAGTTTTCAATCTTCATTTTCCCTACAGTTTCATTCCATCTCCATTCATCATTAACTTCACAAGAATAATAAACATACTTTGAAGCTGGAGTTAAGATATCAAAACATTTTCTTTCAAATGTTCGTGCTGAACAAGAGCGATTTTGAGCTTCTTGTAAGGTCAATTTCAAAAAATCATTTTCAGTATCAAACTCAATATGCCCAAAAACTGGTCTACCATTTTGACTGAAACTATCAATATTTGTATCTATTAACTTACAGAAAAAAACATCTGATCGAGCCGAAACAATATAAATAAAACCAATTAGTACTATTAATTTCTTCATTTTTATCCTCTTTGAATGCCTATAGTTACCTAAAATTATGCCTTTTATCAATCTCAGAGTTTTCCTTTTAATTTCAAAGGGTTTCATGCATAATAACTCCATGAGCAAAGCAAAATTTATAACATTACTAGTTTTACTAATTATTGGTTTTATCACTAAATGGGTCTTATTTGATTACAGCCTATCAGATGGAAGAGTAATAGGTAACCTAACTAATATTTCAGAAAAAAAAGTATATGGTTTTTTAAAATCTTGGGAAGGATCTGTTGATGAAGGAAGTGGTGATAAACTTACAACTTACTTTTCAATCAAAGATCTTAAACTAGCAAAAGAACTTTATAATTATGAAGGTAAACAAGTTATTCTTTATTATGAAGAACATTTTGTTACTTTCCCTTCTCTCTCAAAAATGATTGTAACAAAGTGGGAGCCTAAAGATAAAGTGGAAGATAAAGTAAACGAAATTTCAGCGTTAAATATTTTAGGAAAAACTCTATTTTGTTCATTTCTTGGAAGCCTAAGAAAAAACAATGAACTCTATGAAAAGGTTAAAAGTTTTATTCAAACTGATAACCTTTATTTATACAAACAATTTTCAAAATGTAATGATTAAATTTTAAAAGCTAGCTCAGTACCTTCATAGATCGCTCGTTTTGCATCTAATTCACCTGCAATATGAGCTCCCCCAATTAAATGTACATCACCATCAAAATCATCTAGCTGTTCATAAAGGGTTCTATTCGTTTCTTGTCCGGCACAAATAATAATATTATCAACTTTTAAAATTCTCTTCTCACCTTCAGCATCTATATGAAGTCCTTCATCATCAATTTTCTCATACGAACAGCCTTTAATGTATTCAACACCTTTATCTTTTAAAGAAATTCTATGAATCCATCCGGTAGTCTTACCTAAATTTGCACCAAGCTTAGATGTCTTTCTTTGTAATAAATAAATCTCTCTTGGGTTCTTTGGTGTTTTCTTATAAAAACCTTCAACTCCACCCCTTGCTTCGTTTTTAGGATCAATTCCCCATTCTTCTAGAAAAGCTTGTTTTGATAATGATGTCGGTTTATGAGTTGGATCATGTGCTAAATATTCAGCAGTATCAAAACCAATTCCACCAGCACCAATAATTGCAACTTTTTTTCCAACTGATTTTTTATCTTTAAGTACATCAATGTAGTTTAGAACAGTGGAATGTTCTATTCCTGGGATACCTGGTAATCGAGGTGTAATACCAGTCGCAATGACAATATCATCAAAACCAAAGTTAATTAAAAATTCAGAATCAACTTCTTGATTTAAATGAAGTGAAACCCCATTTCTCTCAATTTGTTTTTTATAATATCTAAGTGTTTCAAAAAACTCTTCTTTACCAGGAATTTGCTTGGCAATATTAAACTGCCCACCAATTTCAGAATTCTTATCATAGAGATGAATTTCATGACCTCGTCTAGCTGCTTCAGTTGCAAAGGCTAATCCAGCTGGGCCTGCACCAACAACAGCAATCTTCTTTCTTTTAGCTACTGGACCAGTTGTTAATTCTGACTCATGACAGGCAAGAGGATTTACTAAACAAGATGTTAATTTCTTTTGAAAGACATGATCAAGGCAGGCTTGATTACAACCAATACAAGTATTAATTTCATCTTCTCTGGCTTCATAAGCCTTATTAACAAAGTTTGGATCTGCTAAAAATGGTCTTGCCATAGAAATCATATCTGCTTGATTGTTTTTTAATATCTCTTCAGCTAGATCTGGATTATTTATTCTATTTGTTGTAATCAGAGGAACAGTTAGAGAAGATTTCATTTTCTCAGTAACCCAAGTAAAAGCTCCTCTTGGAACCATAGTAGCAATTGTTGGAATTCTAGCTTCATGCCATCCAATACCAGTATTGATTATATTTGCTCCAGCTTTTTCAATTTCTTTCCCAAGCTCTACAACTTCATCCCAAGTACTTCCACCTTCTACTAAATCCAACATTGATAATCGATAAATAATAATAAAGTTTGGACCAACTTTTTTTCTAACTGCTTTTACAATTTCAATTGGAAGTCTAATTCTATTCTCAAAACTTCCACCGTATTCATCTGTTCGGTGATTTGTTTTTTTGGCAATAAATTGATTAATAAAATAACCTTCACTCCCCATAATCTCAACACCATCATAATTAGCTTTTTGAGCAAGACCGGCACAATTAGCAAAATCAGAAATTGTTTTTCTAATTCCCCATTTCGTTAAGGCGAAAGGCTTAAAAGGACTTATTGGAGATTTAATTCTTGAAGCACTCACAGCAAAAGGACTATAAGCATATCTTCCTGTGTGAAGAATTTGTAAACAAATTTTTGAATCGTTTGCGTGAACAGCATCTGTTATTAATTTATGTTTTTTAACTTGCCACGGGAAACTAAATTGCGCTCCCCAAGGAACTGCTCTACCTTGAAAGTTAGGAGAAAAACCTCCTGTAACAATTAAACCTACTCCGCCTTTAGCTCTAAGAGCATAGAATTTTGCAAGTCTTTCAAAACCATCTTTATGTTCTTCTAGGCCAGTATGCATCGAACCCATGAGTACTCTATTTTTAATTTTTGTGAATCCAAGATCTAGGGGTTCGAATAATTTTTCGTAGTTTTGTGGTTTCATTTAATAATAGTTTATGTACATATTTT
>CAYGTU010000266.1:0-3282 GCA_964352945.1 uncultured Bacteriovoracaceae bacterium | reverse complement strand
ATATAAAAAACATAAATAAAAACAATAGCATGATGACTTATCAGTGCAACTGGAAGGCTTTTTCTCATTTTGCTTTCTACAAAAAACCATTTAAGCATTAAATAGGAATAAGCCAGTGAAAATAAATAAAGATTAAAGCTTGCAATTGAAACCATGCTACATAGAGCACCAATTCCAACAGTAACAGATCCAAGAATAAATAGATCAGATTTTTCAACCCTTCCACTTGGTAAGGCCCTATCAGGAAAATTTTTAAGATCATCTTCATAATCTTTAAATTCATCCATAATTCTTATGAGTAAAATTAAGCAAGATAAACCTGTGCCAATTAAGAGATATTGAATTTTAAATTCAAAAGCTATATTGCTTAATTTTGAAAACGTAAGTACGACAACAAGAGTGTAGATTAAACTTCCAACATAATAATTTATGGGAAACATTTCTTTTAAATAGATCGCAATTCTTCTTAACATAGCTGCATTTATATACACTATAACTCGACACATAAGTAGTATGTGTGTAATATTTTTAATTTACTATTTTGGTATAAGTTATTGATATTACTACATATCGAGAGTTAAGAAAAACTCAAGACTCGTTCCACTCATATTAATTTCTACACTATTATCATTATGGAAATTTTCTAAAATAAGATTAAGGGTAGTTCCTACTTTAATACTTTTAGTTAGGGCATATTCACTTGTTACAGAAGGAAATAAAGATAAACTTGGACTTAATTCACCACCACTTGGAAGTCCTGCAAAAATTAAGTTGAGGTGCATTTTTAATACGGCCCCAACATCCCAGTGCTCTGTTAGTTGGTAATTTGCCTTCCCTCCAAAACTTATGCCAAAGGTAGAAAAATCGGTTCTTTCAAAATCAATGGGATTACTACCATCCTGTATTAAAATAAGTGGTTCTTGATTCATAAAGGCACCACTGAAGAGGGTGTAGCTTTTCTTATCTCCTTTTAGGAATTTCCAATTATAAAAGAAATCAAGATCCATAAAATTCCAATCCGTTGTATTTGTAACAACGTTTAGAAAAGTAATATCTGCTTCAAGATATCTTGTTTCGTTTAAAGTATAATTGATTGTAAAATAGAACCCATTTCCAGTGAGGCTATCTTCAATCTCAATTTGATTATTTCCACCATCTCCACCGAAAACACTACTATAATTAAGACTTAAAAGAGAGAAACCAGCTCCAATGAAATAGGGTGATTTGGACCATTCATCTTCAGCTAGGGGCATTTTCTTTTTTTCTTCTTCAATATCTGTAACTTCGTTTGCATCCCAATTGAAGTAGACGATTGCTGGTTCTGAAGGTTGCTCATCAGCCGTATAAGCAACCAATCTGAGCTTGTAATGCCCTTTTTTAATAGTATCCTTCTTAAAACCAACAGTATTACTGTCTTTAAGAGTTTTTTGGATAATTTTTTTCCACTTATCATCCTCTCTTCTAAAAATTTGAACAAGATCTTTTACCGCTTTTTTATCCTCTTCCCATTTAATAAGAACGTGAGAGGCAGTAACTTTAAAGTGAGCTTGTGGTGCTTCTAGAGGAGGTGAAAGTAATTTAAAATAGCGTTCCCACTTAATTTTTTTGACATCAGGATCTTTATCTTTAGCAGTTAAAGCTGTTACTTTCCACCAGTACTTATCTGGTTTTTCTAATTCATAGCTAACGTTGTTTTCTTCGATTGTATCTTCTTGGACAATTTCTCCTGCTTCATTTCTTAGAACAAAATGATATCTCTGAGCATCGGGAATATCTTCCCAGTTAAAATTAACGCTAGTTTCTTTATCTTTTACTAAATGAAAGGATTGATTAAGAAAAGGAGAGTTTTGTTTTACAGTAGGTAAGCTAACGACAAAACTTTGAGCGTCACTCCATGGGCCAGGAACACCTCTATAATCAAGGGATCTGATTTCAAATTTATATTCACCAGGATTAACCAACTTACTCCAATTAGAAGAGTCTAGTTTATCAACAGACTGAACTCGATCATCACCGTCGACAACTTTAATAAGCTTAAATTCATATGACTCGGCTCCTTGCACAGGAGGCCAGCTCATATCAACTTTTCTTGGTCCTGAGGCAAAACAAAACCAACTAAGCAAGAATGTTAAAACTAAAATCTTTTGCATCATTTTCTTTTATTTTTTAACTATCTAATAATTATATTTTCAATCTTTGGAGCAGCAACTTTACTTTCCTTAGGAACGACTAGTTCTCTTGATTCGCTTGCTGGTCCTTTTCTTCCGTATTTATCTTGTATATTTGCATCAACAAAATATCTTCCAGGCATTAAACCTGTTATTTCTTTTGCTGTTTCTGTTAATCTGACTTGTCTCACAATTTGACCGGCTAAGTTTTTAATAGAAACTTCAAATACATCATCTTTTCTTTCTGGTTTATCAAAAAGCACAGTGAATTTTCCTGAAGCTGAGGCATTAAAAGTATTGGAAAGGGTACTTGAGAATTTGGGAGCTTTTGGAAGAGGTCTTAATTTATAAATAATTTCCTTTACTGAACTTTTTCCTACGACTTGAGCATTTGCATTGAGTGCTTTTACCTGAAGGTAGAAAACACCGTCATTTTTAGATCTAAATTTCCAAACATTATTAACAGCATTGAAAGATTTAGCGTTTTGCATATTCTGCTCAGAACTTACAAGTAAAAGCCAGCTATTTTCATTTTTTCTTTTTTCCCATTCAATTGTCATTGCATCGGTATCTGTTAGATATAAAAACTCAGATTCAAAATCTCCCCATTTAATAAGACTAGGCATCGAAACAGAGAACTTTAAAGGTTTTGATAAGTCTGATTGTTTGTCAGTTTTGTCAACACTTGCTACTTGCCAAGTATAATTACCTGGAGCAAGATCCTTTAAGTTAACTTGAGGTTCTTCCTGGATTTTATCATATTTATAAAATTTACCAGTTCCAGTCTTTTCAACAACAACTCTATATTTTGCAACATTTTTAATTCGATCCCAAATAAGTTCTACATCTGTAGTTGTTTTATTTTCAGCAATGATAAATTTATCTTCATCAGAAGGGGAGAGTGGCTTAGGTGCAAAGATCTTATCATATATTTTCACATCAAATTCAGTAACAGGAGTCATTACAGTTTGAGTAGATCCTTCAAGAAATGTTTTTGCTCTCCAGAAAAATTTCCCCACATTTGATTGGTGAAGATAGTTAATTGTTGTTTTTTCTGTTTGTTGTTCAAATAGAATTGTTTTAAATTCAGGGTCTCTTGAAACTTGTACAATTG
>CAYGTU010000265.1:0-3297 GCA_964352945.1 uncultured Bacteriovoracaceae bacterium | reverse complement strand
AGGTAATTTTAATGATTACAAAGAATACAAAAAAGCCGTTTTTTCTAGAAAGGATAAACCTGAGATTACATTTGAAAATATAAGTATATTAAGTTCTAAAAACTATGTTGTTGTTCAAATGCAACAGAACTATGAATCGGATCTTATTTCTGATTCTGGTAAAAAAACACTCTATCTTAAGAAAGATGAAAATTATCAGTGGAAAATAGTTGCTGAAATCTGGGGAAAATTAGAAAAAGATCAGAGATTAAGCTTTGTTCCACAACAAAGATACTTCAAAGAATAATATGCTACAAAATAATCAAGAAGAATTAACATTACTTATTTACGACAATCCTAAGCCACCAAAGTGCTTAAAATTTAATAAAAAAACTTTAAAATGGTTTATGTTTTTTTTACCTTTACTAGTGACTTTCTCTCTACTTATCACGGCTTATGTTTTAGCAAACTTTAAGAAATTAAGACTGGAAAATGAACTTAAACAACCTCAAATTATAACTGAGCTTAAGACTGAAATCTCTGATCTAGAGAAAAAAATTAACCTACAAAATGATGAAGTGAAGTCTCTTGTAGATAAAATCTCAAAAGGTTCTGTTTCAACTAATGAAGAAAATGTGTCACTAATTAACTTACCCCTTGGATACAATAACTTCTTAAGTAAAAAGATTACAAATATCAAAGAAGTTAAACACTCAGTAACTCCCAGTGGAACTAAAATTGAATTCAATATAGTAAATCAACTAAATGAAAAAAAACTTTCTGGATACGTATTTGTTATTCGTATTACAAAGAATTCTTTTGAAGTTTTTCCCGAAACAGACTTGGATGTCGATGACTTTTTGCTAAATTATAATAAAGGTGAAAGTTTCACTACTTATAGATTTAGACCAGTGGAAGCTAAATTCTCCCCAATCAAATCTGAACTATACACCTATAAAATTATAATTTTTTCTAAGCTTGGTGATTTAATCTACAAGCAAAATTTTGGACCATATAAAAATGAATGATAATTTAAACTATATAAATTTAAACATAATTTCTAATCTAAGTTCCTTTACAGGAGAGCTCTCTCTATCCGGAGAGAGTATCATTTCAGGTAAAATTGATGGCCAAATTACTGTTCTAGATGAATCCAAAGTAACTTTTGAAGTAGGATCTTCCTTTACAGGGATTTTTTATGGACATGATGTTGAAATTCTTGGTGATTTTGAAGGTCATCTTAAAGCTAAAGGTAAAGTTATCATAAGACCAGGAGCTAAAGTACGAGGTAATATCCAATCATATGACCTCGTAGTCTATCCTGGTGCTGATTTAGAAATTGAAAGTCATACTTCTAACGAATCTTTATAGATACTTCTTATAACTTAAAACTCTAACTGGTGCTATACGCTCTAATTTTTCTTTTAATTTCTTATTACCAACAATCATTACAACATAATCTTTGTAATTGAATAATTGTTTTAATGAAGATACTAAATCTTTTTTCGTATAGCTTTTAAGCTTTTTAGGAAAATCAAAAATTTCAGTATATGGCTGCCCTATATGATCATAGTATTGAAGTTTTCCTAAAAAGGCTGCACTTGATTCAAAAGAAAAAAGATAGTTACCATTTAAATAAGCTTTTACCCTGCTAAATACTTCATCTGTAATAGCTTCTTCGTTTTGATTATCTAGAATTTCTTTGATTTTATTTATCAAATCGTTAACAGTCTCATCCTTAGTAGATGTTGAAACACCTACTCGTCCATAGTCTTTTTGTCTTCCAGCATAAGAACCAACTGAATAGGCAAATCCATTTTCAGCTCTTAATTTCTGCATTAACACTGAAGTAAATCCACCACCTAAATAGCTACTAGAAAAATCAGCTAAAGACCAGTCGATCTCTTCTATTTCTTTATTACTCATAAATCGACCTATTCTTACTTGAGCTTGATTTGCTTCAGGTACAGGGATTAAGTAAATAAATTTCTTGTTGATATTATCTTGTTGAGAAAATTTTATCTTTTTCGTTCTAGAGTAATTGGCATTGGCACTCCAGTTACAATCATTTGTTATTACATTTTTAACAGAAAGAACGGATTCAGGTCCTGAAATATAAATCCTCTTAAACACTTTTTCATTAAAATAAGCTAGCTTATTAACTAAATGAGATGAGCGTAGCTTCTCAATTGTAGACATTTTTCCTGAAACAGGGGTGAAATATTTTGTTCCACTTAAACTTAATTGTCTAAAAATATGACTAGAAAGTGATGAATGGTCTGTAACTAAATTTTTAAGACTTGATAGTTCTCTTTTCTTATAGTTTTTAACTTCTAAATCTGGATAGGTTGCTTCACTAAAAATATGACAAACCATCTTCATTGTTGGAATCAGATCTTTCTCTAAACCAACAACAGAATAAGTTGAATACTCATGAGTAACGTCTCCACCCATTGAAGTACCAAAAAATTCAAGCGCATCTGCTATTTGCTTTTGGTTATATCTCGTTGTTCCACCATTAAGAAGGGAGAACATAGCTTCCGTTTCACCTAATCGACTTGGAGAATCACTCAAAGCACCGTCCCCAAAATAAACAGAGATTGTATAAAGAGGAACTGTATCATCTTTAACCCATACAACTTCAATCCCATTCCAATCGAATTTCTTTACACTATCTAAATTATCTTTAGCAGATATAGATAATGAACATAATAAAATTAAAAAAATTATACTTTTCATTTATTTACCTTTTTATTTTTATCCCAAACAGATAGGAAAATTGAGTTTTTACTTTTGAAAATATTTTTACATTCAGCAATTACTTCTTCTAATGAAATTTCATCATAAAGTTTTAGCTCTTCTTCATATTTTTTATAATCACCATAGTAAACTTCTGCATTTCCAATTAACTCAGCCATTCCTGAATTTGTAATCAGTTGGGAATAGGTAGAGATTCTATATTGATTTTTAACTTTATCTAAATTTCGTTGCGAAATATTTTGTTCATTACATGACTTAGCAAGTGTATTTCTCAATTCATTTTCCGCAGTGCTTAGCGGTATACCCGCTAGTAGCTGCCCAGAGACATAGAACACACCACTCTTCATAAGTGTATAATTTGAAGCTGAGATATAAGAAAATTTTGGCTTATCTGATTGAACATACTTTTGATGAAGCATACTACTCTTACCGCTACCTAAAATAGAAGCCAAGAGATCGAGGGCAAAACTTTTTCTCTCTCCAAATTTAACACCTTGATAAGCAAGACTAAAAATTGGAATGGGAGAAGTACCATATAGATTATGTGATCTATTATAT
>CAYGTU010000264.1:0-3359 GCA_964352945.1 uncultured Bacteriovoracaceae bacterium | reverse complement strand
AAGCTAGAGTTTCAGCACCAATATAATTTTGAGTTCCACCTCTATGGCCATTTTCTTGACCGCCACCAAAAATAATTGGTTTTAATGTTTCAGGGTTTTTAGCCAGTAGAATCCCTGATCCAATAAGGGCACCAACTTTATGGCCAGAGATTACAGCGTAATCAAGTCCCGATTTTTCAAAGCTACATTCGATTTTTCCAATATACTGAGTTGTATCTGAAAAAACAGGAATTTTTTTTTTACGTGCAAGTTCAACTATATCGCAAATGGGCTGCACAATACCGGTTTCATTATTAGCTGCCATTATTGAAATCATGGCTAAACGATCACCAAACTCTTCAACCCAAGATTGAAGAACTTTAAAATCAATAATTCCATTTTCTAAAACGGGAAGAACTTTTAAAGTTAAACCTTTGCTCTCGTAATATTTAGCAGCGTTGATAACTGCAGCATGTTCTATAGAAGATATAATAAAAGTATCTTTACCTTTTGGAGGATCAGATAAAAGAGTGTGAAAGACTTGGGAGATACCTTCACTTGCACCTGAATTAAAAATTACTTGTGTGCGGTGAGCATCTAGAACGTCGGCGCAAATACGGCGACATTTTTCCATTCCACGTAAAATAGTTTGCCCTAAACAGTGAATGGCATTTGGATTTGCAAATGGTCCTTCTTGAACTCTATTAACTAAGTGACCTTTTACACTTGAGCATAATGGAGACGATCCATTAAAATCTGCGTAAATCATATCTCTCCTCTATGTGTGGAGATAGAATGCCATATATGAAGTGGGGTTGTCTATTTGTCTAGTAACCGCTTAAGAAATTTCAAGCATTTTGCTTAGCGCCAAAAGTGAATATTTTTTGGTTTTTTCATCAACCTTTATAATATTAATCGGTTCATTTCTTTTGATTGATCTAAATGCCTCAAGAAGCCATCTTGGTCTAACTCTGTACATAGTTGTGCAAAGACATTGGTAGGGGGAAAGTGAACTTATTTTTAAATCAGGATAGTCATTAGCTAATCTGTTTACTAAATTTATTTCTGTACCTATGGCCCATTTAGAACCTTTTGGAGCATTTTTAATTTGTTCGATTATATAAGAAGTTGATCCATTAAGATCAGCTGCCTGAACTGTTTCAAAATTACATTCTGGATGAACTAATACAGTTGTTTCAGGAGATTCTTTTTTTATTTTTAAAACTTGTTCAGCTGAAAAACCTTGATGAACTGAACAATAGCCATACCATAAAATTACTTTCGCTTTTTTAATTTGGTCAGGAGTAAGGCCACCAAATCTTTGTCTTGGATCATATATAACCATTTCTGAAAGAGGGATTCCTAAATCAAAGCAAGTATTTCTACCTAGGTGCTGGTCAGGGAAAAAAAGTAATTTCTCACCTTGATCTAGCGCCCAAGTAATAATTTTTTTTGCATTACTTGAAGTACAAATACTACCACCGTTTTCACCTACAAATGATTTTAATTGGGCATCACAGTTGATGTATGTAATTGGTACAATTTTTTCTTTCGTTGAATCAGTGATGTATTTCCATGCCTTATCTATTTCAAATCGGTTGGCCATATCTGCCATTGAGCAACCTGCTTTCAAGTCGGGCAAAATTACTTTTTGATTTTCCTTGGCAAGCATATCAGCCGTTTCTGCCATGAAATGAACGCCGCAGAAAATAATATAAGGCTTATCTAGTTTTGTTGATTCTTGAGCAAGTTTTAACGAGTCACCAGTAATATCAGCAAAAGAAATAATATCATCTTGTTGATAGTGATGACCAAGGACAACGACTTGATCTTGTAGTTCTTTTTTTAAAGCGGTTAATTCAACAATAACAGCTTCATCTGAAAGTTCAGCTTCAGATATAGCGGGTACGTGAGTTTTTTCTTTATTGTAAATTTCTAGCATTATAGCCTCAAGTTCTTATTAGGTTTTAGCACGATTCTATTTTTGGGGCAACTTTTTAAGGACTATTCAAGGACCTGATAATTGACTGTAAATGTTGTAAGTAGAGGATTTGCCCAACCATCTTCAGAATTAAAATATACTCTAATAACGATTGTGTTAGAAGAAGGTTTTAGAGATCTTATTCTGTTGTTAAGTTCCGTTAATGACATTGCACCATCTCTGGCCCAAATATTTTCACGCCAATAATTTGCATAGGTTTTAAAAGTTGATCCACCGTCAACTGAGATATCATATAAAAGTTCAGACTCATCTAAAACTGATCCGGTTAGGGAAAAGCTGGTTAGATAAGCAAGTTCACCATCAGCCACATAGACGGGAAATGTTACTGTATTTGCGGCGATTGTATTGTTAGTTGTATCAGCAGTTAATTCATAAACATTATCCCAATTCATTTCACTTGAATCACAATAAAAGGCAAACCCACCAGTTGTATGTGTGGCATCTGTCGTACTGACTATATAATCAGAGGGTTCTGCCTCTGTAGCAGGAACCCAAACTTTATATTCAATTGTTGTTCCACTAACATTTATTCTTGTAGCATAATTTTTAGTTGTTGAAAGAGTAAAGCTCGCATCGGCTGTAGTTGCTAAAACTGTTTCAACTCCAGCGTTATTAATGATGATGGAGTGTGAGCCATTGACTGAACTCACTCGATAAAAATTACTTGTATCTATGTATCTTACAATTGTTGATATCTCAGCTGTACTTGCAAATGTGACGGGATCAGTTTCATGATATAAAACATAATCATTAGTGGCTAAATTTGTAATAGGTATAAGAGTAGCACTACCAGATGTACAATCACCGTTCATGACTTCATTTGCTTCAGTAAAAGTTGAACTCATACCTGTGATTAAAGCTGAACTATAATTTGTAGAAGTGTTATCATCAAAGTCATCAAATAAAACTGCAGATGAGATTAATGAAAAAGAGTCGTTTACAACTTGTAAAACGGCTCCATTAAAAGTATAGTCACCAGGAGTAGCAAAATCAAAAGTTTTTGATTTTGCTATTGTTCCAACTGAATAGTATTCTCCATTATTACTTACACAAGCAATCATTAAGTATAATAGGAAGAAGAGATAGAATTTATTTTTCATTAAAACTCCATGTCAGACCCATCATAAAGTTTAACTCTTTAATCTCTAATGTTAGTTCGCTAGAACTAATTTTATGATATCCATACTTAGTACCTGCTGATAAATCTAAATTTTTATTTACGGGATAAATTACCTGAGCTTGTGCTTCAGCAAACATACCAAAGGCTTTACCTAAATCAACTTCAGATTTATAATCTTGATCCACAGAAACGTGACTACCAGCCTTTAATCCCCAAACAAAATCAAATTTTTCATATTGTTTTTTTACATTATAGAAG
>CAYGTU010000263.1:0-3385 GCA_964352945.1 uncultured Bacteriovoracaceae bacterium | reverse complement strand
CTGACTCTATCAGGGATTAAAAAATATGTAGGTAAAAGAATTTCTTTAAACGTTCGAGATATTCCAATTGTCGATTTATTAAATATCATTGCTGAAACTTCGGGATTTAACATCATTATCGATAAAGAAGTATTTACAAGAAGCTCAGTAACACTTGCACTTACAAACATTCCATGGGATGAAGCGCTAGATACAATCTTAAATATTTCAAATTTAGTAGCTAAGAAACATGCCAATATTTTAACGATTTCAACTTTTGAAAAAGTTGCCTCTGAAGAAGATGAAAAAGCTAAAAGAGAAAGTCAAAATGCTAAACAAGAATTATTATTAACTAAGATTTTTCCAATATCCTTTGCTATTCTTGGTGATTTGGAAAAAATTATCCAAGATTATATTACTGAAAAAAGAGGAAGTATTCAAAAAGATGAGAGAACAAACTCTCTGATTGTAAAAGATACAGCTAAAACAATTGAAAGAATTAAAAAGATCATTGATGTATTAGATACTCAAACACCACAAATATTGATTGAAGCAAAAATTGTGGAAGCAAATGAGTCTTACGCTAAACGTATAGGACTTGAAAATGGTATCCAGTTTGGTGTTGATAACTATACTGAAGGTTTTGGAGCAACAGCAAATACAGGCCCAGGTTGGACATATACATCAGCTACTTCTGGTTCAAATACTACTGCAATAGGTTTAAACATATTAAATGCAGGAACTTTTGCCAACGTTGCTATCAATTTACAATTAATGGAATCAGAGTCTAAGGGTAAGATTATCTCAAGTCCAAAAGTTATAACTCAAAATAAAACAAAAGCGACTATATCTAGTGGTGAAACAACTTCTTATCAAGAAGTTACAAACACTGGGGGAGTTCTTACTACAACCTTTAAACAAATTTCAGCAAACTTAACTTTAGATGTTACACCTCAGGTAACTAACGAAGGGTCTATTGCAATGAAAGTTGATTTAGCTAAGTCGGGATTTACTACTCAGCCATCACCAAATGCTCCGCCAAACCAAGTTTCAAGAAATGTTAGTACAAATGTTCTTGTTGATAACGGATCTACAATTGTAATTGGTGGATTATACCAAACACAAACACTTGAAACTATATCGGGGATCCCATTTTTAAAAGACCTGCCAATAATAGGATGGTTATTTAGAACACCCTATGCGCCTAGTGAGAACAGAAACGAGTTAATTATTTTCTTATCACCTAGAATTATTAATCAAGAAGAAGCAGGGCTAGTAGACAGAAATAGTAAAATAGGTAGTTAATGAAAGATCGGTCAAGTAAGCCAGCTTTACTGTCAAAATACCTTGAGATGTATGAAAAAAATCCAGATTCGAAGGTTTTTGCACCTCTAGCGGAAGCTTATAGAAGTCTTGGTATGCATGACTCAGCTTTTGATATTTTAAAAAAAGGTATTACAAAACATCCAAATTATACAATGGGAATTATTGTTTTAGGTGAATGCTATTACGATAAAAAGGAATTTAAAAGATGTTATAAGGCCATTTCTGGTTTAATCAAAAATAACATTGATAATATACTTCTTCAAAATCTCTATGCAAAATGTTGCGAACAATTAGGATACCTAGAAGAATCATTAGATTCATACAGATATTTACTTTTTTTAAATCCTAAAGATAAAAATGCTTATTCAAAAATTAAAGAACTTGAAAAAGATTTAAGCTATAGTAGAAATCTTTTTGTTCATGAAGCACCCAAGAAACAAATTAATGTTACTGACTATTTTGAAGACTCCGATAATTGGGTTCAAGTGAACTTTGATAAAAAATCCTTACTTGAAAATTCAAACGATGATTGGGAAGTAGCTGAATCACCCGAGGATTTACCTCCAGTTATTAAAAACTATGAAAAACCAATTGTTTCTCACACTCTTGTTGATTTGTATTTGTCTCAAGGACATAAAGAGAAAGCCATAGAGATTCTTGAAAGCATTATAGATTTGCATCCAAGTGATGATAGATCAATAATGCGTTTAAGAGAGTTGAAAAGTTATTCTGGTGAAATTCTTCCTCAAAAACGTGAATTAAAATTTAATAATCCACTTCGAAGAGATGAAGATGAATTACCACCAGTGATAAAAAGCAATCCAACTCCTGTAAATTCTGAAGAAAGTGAACATGAAATACTATTAAATTTGATTGAAGAAAAAGTAAATAAAGTGGAAACAAGCAAAAATTATAATGACAAGTTGAACTACAAAAAGATAAAAGGTGTTTATAACCTATTTTTGGACAGATTAAATGAAACGGCCAGAGATAAGCGAGGACATCTTGGAAATTCAAATAATTAATGGACCCAATTTAAATCTACTAGGTAAAAGAGAAACTAGTGTTTATGGTGATTTAACTCTTGATCAAATAAAAGATTATACAAATAATTCAACTCCTAAACATGTTAAGCTTTCATGGTTTCAATCAAATATTGAAGGTGAAATCATTGAAAAAATTCAATCACTATTAAAGAGTAATACTGAATTATTAGTTATAAATCCAGGCGGCTTTTCGCATACCAGCGTAGCGATTCATGACGCACTGAAAATCTTAAATATCCCTATTTATGAGGTACATTTAAGTAATGTTTATGCTAGAGAAGACTTTAGACATACATTATTGACTGCTAGAGCTGCTAATACGATAATGTGTGGACTTGGAAAAGACGCATATTTAACAGCTATAAGAGCATATTTAAACAAGGAAAATGCATGAGTGTATCAACAAATGATTTTAGAAAAGGATTAAAGGTTTCTTTAGACGGAAAACCATATATTTTCGTTGAATGTTTATTCACAAACCCTGGTAAAGGTTCAGCTTTCTTTAAAGTAAAAATGAAAAATCTTGAGACAGGACTTGGAATTGAAAGAACTTTTAAATCTGGAGTTGATACAGGTCTTGAAGATCCAGATATGGATGAAAAGCAAATGAACTATATGTATGATGATCCAGATGGATTTAATTTTATGGATCAAGAGACTTACGAATCAATACATTTAACTACTGAACAAGTAGGGGATGCTAAAAATTATCTACAAGAAGGAATAACTTTAAGTATTTTATTTTTTAATCAAAGGCCAATCTCTCTTGAATTGCCTAACTTTGTTGAACTTACAGTTGTTGAAACTGACCCGGGTTTAAAGGGAGATACAGCTGCTGGTGGAAAGAAAAAAGCGGTTATGAACACAGGTCTTCAAATAAATGTACCACTATATATTGAAAATGGTGAAAAACTAAGAATTGATACAAGAACAAGTGAATTTGTAGAAAGAGCTAAAGGCTAATATATGGATTTAAAAAAAGTTAAAGATTTTATTCAACTAGCAAAAAGCGAAAATGTTGCAGAGTTAAAAAT
>CAYGTU010000262.1:0-3394 GCA_964352945.1 uncultured Bacteriovoracaceae bacterium | reverse complement strand
CTAAATAGCCTGACCACCTTCTCTTGTCATTTCACGTGCTCGCACTACAGTATTTTTAATAAATAAGTCAGCAAATTTTTTAATACAATTCACTCTATCCACAAGAGAAATATTACTCCAAGATTTTTGAGATGCTTTGGCCCTCTCATATTTCTTATTAATATCAGCTGAAGTGTCAAATTCAATATTACTAATTTCTTTTCCGGTTGCTGGATTTATAATTTTCATTTTTTTCTCGCCCTAACTTCTTTTAAAAATTTATCTATTATTGGGTTGGCCGGTGCAATCTGATCACCTAAGGTATGATTAAATTCAGGATGCCACTGTACCCCCCAAACAAAATGTTCTTTTAAATCATGAAATCTTATCGCTTCAATAATCCCATCATCAGGTGATGTGGCTTCGACAATAAAATTTGGTGCTAGATTTTTAACAGCTTGGTGATGAACTGAATTAACTTCTAGTTCTCTTTCTCCATAAGCCTCATATAAAAGACTTCCCTCTTCTACCCTCACGGAATGATGGACATGATCATATTCAATTGCATCTCTATGCTTTACTGAATTACCTACCATTGTTGGTATGTCTTGATGAAGTGTACCGCCATAAGCAACATTAATTAATTGAAAACCACGACAAATACCTAAGACTGGTTTTTTACTATGAATAGCATAATTTAAAATCTTTATTTCAAATTCATCTCTATATTTATCACCAGGCCATTTTTCTTCATCTAAATGTTTTGTTGCATAAGTTAAAGGATTAACATCATTTCCACCTTGAAAAACAAATCCATCAACTTCATCTAAATACTGCTGCTGAAGTTCGGGCTCAACATCAGGTATTAAAATAGGCATAACACCTTTTTGGCAAATAAATTTAACCATATCATTTTCAACATAACTTAAAACTTTTGGACCAAAAACTTTTCTTTCAGTATCTTGGTAAAGAAAACATGCTGGAACACCAATTTTAATCATGCTAAAGCCTTTGTATAAATTTCTTTAAAATCATTTAAGGTACACTCTCTAGGATTTGAGGGATGGCACGCATCCTTTAGAGCAAGTTCACTTAATGGATTAATACTCTCACTTGTTATATTTAGGGCCTTTAGACTATTTGGTAATTCAAGCTGATCATTTAAATCTCTTGTCCATTGTTTTAAATCTTTAACACCAATCATTTTCGCAAGAAAATCAAAACGATCTTTTGCTACTGATTGATTAAATTCTATTCCGTAACTAAGCATTACTGCATTAGCTAGACCATGGTGGGTATCAAACATCGTTGAAAGTGGATGAGCACATGAATGAACAACTCCTAATCCTTTTTGGAAAGCTGTTGCTCCCATTAAAGCGGCCATCATCATTTTTGAACGTGACTCTAAACAAGGATCTTTTGTGGCCTTTACTAAACTTTCATGAACAAGCTTTACCCCTTCCATAGCGATACCATCACATAGTGGACTAAACCCTCTAGCAACATAAGCTTCTATATTATGAGTAAGAGCATCCACACCTGTTGCTGCTGTTATTTTTGCTGGAAGATTCATTGTTAAAACTGGATCAGCAAAAACAATTTTTGCCATTAAGCGAGGAGAAAATAAAATTCTCTTTCTATGTGATTCATCTTCAGAGATAACAGTACTTCTTCCGACTTCACTGCCTGTTCCACTTGTTGTTGGGATAGTAATAAAATGTGGAATTTCTTCTGTCACATATTTATCTCCACCTAAAGCATCATCATAATCAAATAAGTCTCTTGAGTGATGTGCTGCAAGTGCTATTGCGCGAGCAACATCCATTGATGCCCCTCCACCAAAACCTATTATAGAATCTGCTTTTTCTTCCTTAAAAGATTTAGCTCCAGCTAAAACATTTTTCTTTACTGGGTTTTTATCAATCTCTGTAAATATGGCTGCGGAAATTCCTTGAGATTCTAACTGAGAGATAACTTTTTTAAATACATCTAAGCTAGCAAGTCCAGCATCTGTTACAATTAGAGGTCTTTTTAGATTATTCTGCTTTAAATAAGCACCCAATTCGTCAATTACACCTGCTCCAAATCTAACTAATGTAGGAAAATTATAATTGTATCTTTTATTCCAATCCATCTTTTAACCTCTATGTTAATTCAAAATATCTTTTTAATTCCCAATCTGTAATTGTTTTAGCTGCTTGTTTCCATTCCCATTCTCTAGTTTTTGTATAATGATCAACAAAGCCCTCACCAAATAATTCTTTTGCTACTTCTGATTTTTTCATTAACTCAGTCGCTTCTCTAAGGCTTTTAGGAAGTACTCCATTTGAAAAATTCTTATAACCATTTCCAATAGTCTCTGCTACTTCGAGTTTCATTTTCTTTTTAACACCATACATTCCAGAGGCAACTGTCGCTGCCATCGCTAAATAAGGATTAACATCACTACCAGGTACTCTCATCTCAAGTCTTGTAGAATTCGCTGATCCAGGTAAAGCTCGCAGAGCTACTGTTCTATTATCTACACCCCAAGTTAATGTTGTTGGTGCCCAAGCTCCTTCAACTAATCTTTTAAAACTATTTATATTTGGTGCATACATGGGAAGAATGTGGGGAAGACAATGTAGAATTCCTGCCATATAGGATTTCATCGTCTCACTCATCTTTCTATCAGCAGTATCATCAAAGAAAACATTTTTTCCATCTTTCCATAACGATTGATGAATATGTCCCCCACAACCAGGATAGTCATTACTCCATTTGGCCATAAATGTAGGTATGATTCCATGTCTATGGGCTATTTCTTTTACGGCAGTTTTAAAAAGTGCAGCTTTATCACCGGCGTCTAGAATATCGCAATAACCGATCGCTGCTTCATAAACACCCGGCCCTGTTTCAGTATGAAGTCCTTCAATTGGAACATCAAACTTTGTACATAAATCAAATAGATCATTAAAAAAATCTCCATTTTGACTTGATCTTAAAACAGAGTAGCCAAACATTCCTTTAGTTAAAGGTTCTGGTTTATAAAAACCTCTCTCATGAAGTTCTTCAGAACTCTCATTAAAATTAAACCATTCAAATTCCTGAGCGCAAGTTGAAGTATATCCAGCGTCTTCAACTTGTTTTTTAATTTTCTTTAGTAGTGCTCTTGGACAATGATCTAAGGGAGAGCCATCTTTATTTTTAAAATCCCCTAAAAACATAGGAATATTATCATCCCATGGAACTTCTCTGTAAGTATTAGGATCAATTTCCATAACAGCATCAGGGTATCCTGTATGCCAACCAGTATATTTTAAATCTATATCATAACAAAGATCGTTCATGTCCCATCCAAAAACAACATCACCACAACCAGATCCACCGTCAACTGCCGATCAAGGCTGTGGTGGAGGGTTGGCTTGGGAGGGTG
>CAYGTU010000261.1:0-3398 GCA_964352945.1 uncultured Bacteriovoracaceae bacterium | reverse complement strand
ACCCGTTACTTTTTGAATAGTTATTTTCTCATTATCTAAAAGATGCGAGATTAAACCTGAGTCGATATCTAAATCATCTACAACTTGATTAATATCAAAATTTAAAACGACTTCGTTAGCCTTTTCTCTAAGCTGACAGTTAATACTTTTTAATTTTTTGTAACTACTATCCACTAATTGAAGATGCTGAAAAGTTGTGATCACTTCTCCATAAATTAAATAAATAATCATTGCCCAAATGGAGGGATTAATTTGTTTTTTAAATTTAGCTTCGTCTTTTCGAGAAAAATTCATCATGAGATTATTTTCAATAAGTCTAAATCGAACCAAATCATTGGCTTGAGTAAAGGCCTTATAGACATTTGAATCGACTTCATTATCCATGACCTGATCTACAGCTGAATAATTTTGAGGTAACGCTCTAGAAAAACCCAAAAAGGTTTCAACTAATTGCTTACACCTCTTTGCACTTTTCTTCATGTCTAATAATTGGGTATTAACTTCTTCTGTGTGATCGTCTAATTCAAGAACATTTATTGCAGCTAGTATTCCGCCAAGAGGATTGTTAAGCTCATGGGCAAGAGATGATGAAATTATACCCAATTCTTCGTTTGAAGGGGCAATGTCATGGTTTCCAATATAGGAGTCTTTTAAAAAGTAAATCAATGTCCTTTCATTATCAATTCCATCCACTCTAATAATTTTGTAAACATTTCCTTTAATCGAGACATCTTGATCATTTACAAAATTTGCACACTGAGTACTAGTTAAAGTTAAATCAAGAAATTTTTTATTGTATTTTCTTATACTTCCAAAAGAATCAATAAGAACGATTGGAATAGGTAAAAGTTCATAAACATTTACCCAATCAATATCATAGTTAATATTTTCATTTAAACCTTCTTCAACTTCAATTGACAAGAGATTAAAGATTGAAGATATAAAAAGAGAAACATAAAGTATATTAGACTCAGAAGGTTCGAAATTTAAATAATAGTAATCTTCCCCCATACTAAACACATAAATATCTCCTTCCATTAATTTAAAATCAGTTTCAAAGTCACGGTAGAGACAAAAATTACCTTCAAGGTGCTCTGTCAGATAATTAGAAAACGTTTTTATCATTTCGGAGCGATTTAAAGCACAGTAAAGTTCTTTTTCAAAATCAATCAAAGTATTAATATGCGAAAGGTTTGTCTTAAATTCCTGGGCATATTTTATGAGCTTTGAAGTTTCTTTGTGCCCATTATTTAAACATTCTCTTCTCAGTTCTAATATTTTAGGTTGAAAATACAAATCAATTAATTGAAAAACTTCATTTTTATTCGTATTTTGAGGAACTAAAAATACATTATCCCCACTAATTTCCGTCATTTGACCTAAGAGCGAAGTCTCATCGAGAACAATAAAAAGACTACTTTCATCTTTTTTGTAATAAGTACTAAAATTTAGTTTATTTAGAAAAATGACTTTAAAAAAATCCGATTGTTTAAATTTATCTATATTATTTAAGACGCCAATCTGGAGAAAAATTTCATTAAATTTCTTTTTTGACTCATCGTCACTGAAAAAGTGAATTTTTGATAAAATAAATTCATTGATCATTATTTACTAAATTCTCTGGTGCTTGCTTCAACTAAAGAAACTCCACTTATGTTTTCACCTTGAACCTTAACACCCCAGTGAAGATGTGGCCCACTAACACGACCAGTAGCTCCACTCATTCCAATAACGGTACCTTTTTCGACAACATCACCTACTTTAACTAATATTTTTGAAAGATGGCCATACATAGTAAAGATATTGGCTCCATGATCAACAATGACTGCATTACCGGCATAAAATAAATTTTCAGCTAAAACAACAACTCCCCTATTAGCTGAGGGTATTTTTATCGGAGTTCTCGCCCTATAATCAGTTCCTAAATGAGTTGAATGTTTTTTATTATTAAATATTCTTTTAGTCCCATAAATACTTGTTTTGTGAGAATTTAGAGGTTCAATGAAAGCTCCAGTAAATTGCGGTTCTTTCAAAAAATTCTTATATACTCTGGAAGTTATCTCTCTTTCTTTCGCAGCCCTTTTTTGATCTTCTTTTGATAAGAAAACTCTTTTCTTATCAACATGAAGCATTTCAGAAGGGTATTTATATTTTTCAATTTTCAATGAAATAATTAAATTAGAATTCTTTGAAAATTTACAGGTTTTATTCTTTTCTGTAGACCAATATGATTCAGCAAAATAAAAAGCAATTGAATTCTTTTTGCTATAATACTGTATTAAATCTTTACCACATTTTAAATCACCCAATTTTTTTTCATCTGTTGGAATTTCTATAAAAGTAACTCGACCTGGATTTACAACATGATTGAAATTTTTTACCTGATCAATAGTTTTTATATTAGCGCAAGATGCGAGTATAAGTAATAAGAGGTATTTCATTATTTTTCCTTTGAAACTATTCCTGTTCCATCATGAAATGAAATTTCAAGTTTCTTATTTATATCAATTTTTTTATACGATTTAAATGAATCAATTACTTTATTATTTTCTCTTAATATCGAATATCCGCGTTTTAAAACATTTTCTGGTCCTAGGGCCTTTAAAAGACCTAGATTTCGATCTAGACTTTGATTTAAACTTTGAGTTTTATTAGATAGTATTAAGTTCATTCTATTTTGCACTTCATCTAATTGAAGATAATAATCACTTAAATCAACAGATCTGATTGCTACTTTAGAAAAATTTAAGCTTTTAAAACCTGAAACAATCCTCTGATGCTTTGATTTTATAATCCTTAATAAATTGATTGGATTTGCTTGTTCGATTATGGTTTTGTATTCGGATGTTTTTTGAAATAAATGAAGGATCAAATTCTTTGCTAGTCCCCGTAAGGTTTCCTTTATTTTATTTTGCTTTGAAATCAAAACCTCAGCGGCAGCACTGGGTGTCTCAACTCGTAAATCTGCTACGAAATCACAAAGCGTAAAATCTGTTTGATGCCCTACTGCAGAGATAATAGGAATTCCTGTTTGAAAAATTTTTCGTGCTAATTCTTCATTGTTAAAACACCAAAGATCCTCAAGACTTCCTCCTCCTCTCATCAAAATAATTAATTCTAAATCATCGAGAGATTCTGCTTTATCAATTGATCTCATTATATCAACATGAGCATTTTCACCTTGAACGAGTGTAGGAATAATAGTGATGTTGTAATGCAGAGCTTTGTTTTTTGTAAGATTTAAAAAATCTTGTAAAGCCGCTCCCTGCTTGGCCGTAATGAGAGCAACTTTTCTTGGAAAAGAAGGAATACTTTTTTTATGTTCCTCATCAAAAAGACCTTCTTTTTGTAATTTTAATTTTAATTTTTCAAATTCTTCTTTTAAATCACCCTTACCA
>CAYGTU010000260.1:0-3402 GCA_964352945.1 uncultured Bacteriovoracaceae bacterium | reverse complement strand
GTATAATTTACTCCCTCAACTTTTTTACAAGAAAATAATAATTGCCCTTTTTTAACAGAGTCACCAACTTGAACTGCCATTGTGGGTTTCATAAAATTAAAATCTTTGCCAATTACCGCTACCCTTTTAGAAGCAAGGGATTCTTGAATCTTTTGCTCAGGTTCACCAGTGATAGGAAGATTTAGACCTTTCTTTAACTTAAACATGAAAACTACTTCCTTTTAAGGTTCTAAAAATACAATTGTTCCAGTATAGGAGAAATACCATATTTATTGATATAATGACAATGCAAGGTGCTTAAATTATTGATTAACAGATAAAAAAATAGAGTCTTTTATGGAAAAATTAAATTTATTTAAACTATTTGAAGGTGGCTATGAATACTTTGAGAATGATAAGAAATATTCTCAGGAGTCATTTGAAGTTTTTAGAAACGATGATACCGGTGGATTTATGTTTCAGTCTGAAATTTTGTCCCGTGTTAAATCTGGTGAATTTTTAAAAATTTACGTAGATTACGCAATGAACTTCAAATTAAAACCACTAAAAGTTACTGTTACGCGTCACTTAGGGCAACTTTTTTCAATTGAAGACTATGATCTTGATCCAAATAACCACACAATGGTTTACACATTTACAGATAACAAAGAAGTTTTTGAGCAAGTCGCAAAGCCAGTTCCACAAAGATGTTCAATATCAACTCCTGCATTTCTAACGTCTACATTTTTCACTAACTCTGGAAAATTTTCAGCATTAGGTAGAACACCAATGCAAATGATCATTTCAGATAATGAATGGGTTTATAACGATCCTCCAAGAGAAAAGTCCGTGTATGCTGAGTTTATAAATTCTGAATCTGATAGCTTAGTTATTAATGATCAAAAACTAAAGGCAACTAAATGCCAAGTATATCAACATGATACATCTGAAAGTGTTCAAGAAACTCCTATCATTTTTCACGTCAGTAAATTTATGGGTATGCCTTATATGATGGAATCTGGAAGTAATTTAAAGATTATTATTAAAAATCTTAAAAAACTACATGATCCTTTTGCTACAAATTCTTAATATTTAAATATTCCTGAGCGTCAGTTATGGCATTATCCAATTTAGAAATATTTAACTCGTACGGCTCCATGAGAGATTTAAAAGTATTGAGTGTTCTAGACTTCCATTTTCCAATTCTTGAATCAAAAATTAAAATTGCACCTCTGTCTGTTTCCGTTCTTATTAATCTTCCCAATTTCTGATGAAGCATTCGAGCCCTACTAGCTAGGAAATAATCATCAAAAGCATTTCCAAAGGATTTATCATAGAAGTTCTGACGATCTTTAATAATTAGGTCTTGCCTAAGATCAGGCACCTTATCAATTATAATTAAACTTAGATTTTCTCCAGGGATATCGATTCCCTCTGAAAAACTCTCTTTTCCAACTAGTATTCCTCTACTTGCTGTTTTAAATTCCTCAATTACATTTGGCCCCATTCCTTGAATGAAAATAGGGATTTCAGAATCTATTTTTTCTAATAAATATTCAACCGCTGAAGAAAAACGATTGTTGGCTGAAAATAAAAACATTGTTTTTCCACCTAATTTTTTAATAGTGGGCAAAACTTCATCAATCATTTTAGTTACAAAATTTCCATCATAAGTACTTAAAAAATCACTTACTAAATGTACCTTGGCTTGGTCTTTGTAATTATAAACAGGGTCTAAATAAAGACCTCTTTTGTATCTTCTTTTTGGATCTAAATAAGTATAACCACTCATCCACTCAACCCCAATAGTTCCTATACTTCCGTCTGAGTTTGCCAATGTAGCTGAAGTGAATATTGTAGACTTAGATTCATTAACTAATTGTTCAAATACTTGCTTTCCAACATTTATTGGAGAAGATCTTAGGACAAATCCGTCTGATTCTTTATATTGGATCGCTCTGGAATAGCTTTCATCTTCCAGTAGCAAGGTTCTAAAACCTACTTCTAAATCTTCTACTACGGCCATGAATGATTCAAATTGAGTATAAGCAAATGCCTGTCCATCAGTTGTTAATTCATTTGCATCCCATCTATTTAAATAAGGCATCATGAAACCTAAAAAACTAGAGAAAATATATGAAAGTGATTCTAACTTATTATAAATTCCGGCCCTAAATTGATCGTTTAATCCTTTTTTAGAAATCATATAAGTTTCATTCCAAAATTCAGTTGTATATCTCGGCAATTTCTTTAAAAGTGCCTCAATTAACATAGGGAGGTCACTCATATGAGCATAAATTATATCTTGCACATCTTTTGCTTCTTTTTTAATAAATTCAATTAACTTAGCACTTTCTTCAGGAGACTTTTCATTTAGTAAGTAAAAGAGAGAACCAAGCCCTTTTGATCCATTTAAATTTGCAGTAAAAGTTTCAATCATTGATTGTGAAACATCCACTGTGAAAGCAGAAGTTGCTT
The DNA here is from genome assembly GCA_964352945.1 of uncultured Bacteriovoracaceae bacterium. Classification (GTDB taxonomy): domain Bacteria; phylum Bdellovibrionota; class Bacteriovoracia; order Bacteriovoracales; family Bacteriovoracaceae; genus CAYGTU01. The sequence continues at coordinate 945 of CAYGTU010000260.1, read as the reverse complement.
CAACTTCGATTTTATGAGCTTCATCTATTACAACATAACTAGGTCTAGGTGTATTTTTTGGCCAAGTAAAAGTTAAGGAGTGATTCCCGACAATTATTTCTGACTCTCGAGCTTTTGAAAGTCCTGAGACATAACTACAATTCGTTTTAAACGGACATTTTGAGCCGATACAAGATCTAAAATCTACTTTTACTTGCTCATCATAATCTTGAAAACCTTTAATCTTCATCTTTAAAACATAAGGAAGATCTAGCCTCGTTATTTTATTATCATAGGATCTTCGATCATTTTCAAAAAATACAAAATCAAAATAAGCTTTAGAGTATCTTTCTTCAAATGTTAGCATCTCTGTTAAAAAACCATCTTCATCATCTCTTCGATGTAAAAGTTCACAAATATGATTCGATGATCCTATTAGTCTTGTAACACGAAGAGATTTTTCATCAAGGTTTAATATTTTTCTCAACTGTGGTAAATCTTTTTCAACTAACTGAGACTGTAGCGCTTTGGTACCAGTCGAAATAAGAACTTGCTCTTTTTTAGAAATAGCAAATAATGCTGCCGGTATAAGATAACCTAGTGTTTTTCCTGTTCCTGTTGGTGCTTGAATTAAAGCACTAACATCTCCAGCAAATGATTGTCCTATTCTCTCAGCAAAACTTAATTGCGATTTTCTAAACTTGTAATGAGGAATAGCTTCTCTAATTTTATCTTCAGAGCAGAAAATGTCATTGAGATTTTCTCTACTTAAAGTTTTTGGAAAGTAATTTAAATATTTCTTTTCATCTTCAAGCTGACTTTCAATTTTACTCTGTAAGTAATTTTCCACTGCACTTTCTAAATCAAAATCAATCTGGCTACCTATTTCTATTAATTCTTCGACTGAAAGAAAAAAGAAATTTTTAAACCAAAACTTTGAAGTGAAGTATTTAGTAAATCCTCCTT
>CAYGTU010000259.1:0-3410 GCA_964352945.1 uncultured Bacteriovoracaceae bacterium | reverse complement strand
CCGAATTACCTTCAAACGAATATGTAATTAGAAATTTTGTAATTTTGACTTCAATTTTAGTTATTATAAGTTCATTTTGGTTTTTTTCTTTCCAAGCACATTTGGTGTATATTTCTTTTTTAATTATTTTTAATTTTGGTGAATATTTAGTTCATCGTTTTGTATTACATAGTAAGAAAAAAATATTTCAACCAGTAGCCAATGCCCATACTTTTCATCATTCACTTTATCCCCCAGAAGCATTTAACTTGGAAGGTCGCAAACACGCAAAACAAATAATCCTTAGTATTTGGTCTATTGCTGGTTTTATGTTGGGAATTGCTCTTCCTACTTCGCTTATAATCGGTTTAATTTATGGAGATGTATTAATTGCCCTAGCCGTATTTAGTGCATTTATAACCTACCTGATGATTTATGATGCATTTCATTTACTCATCCACCTTCCTGTTAAAAATAATTTCCTTTATAATTTGATTATTCTTCCTATGAGAAATAATCATATTAAGCACCATGCTGATGAGAAAGCTACATTAGGTAATCATGGTATTTTAACACCAACATTTGATATTATTTTCAATACTACTGCTAATGTGAAAAAACGTGAGCACTCTATTTTAGAAAATCATATTTTAAAACTTGAAAGTCTAGATCAAAAGCAAAAATCGATCAGTCAGAAATATAGTGATTTGAAAATGACAGTAAAAACTAGTAATGAATTAATCAATCTATCAAAAAATGAAGGTGATTTAGAGGTAAAAAATTCATTTTTAGCAATACAAAGATTTTTTAAGGATTATGATGATTTTAATATGAACAAGATCGACACTTTTTTTGAGATTGTTCTAGATAGAGCTAATAAAGAAATTGAACATATTGCTGCATTTGAACCAAAGTTCCCTCGCTCTTTAAGTAAGAAATATAAAGAATTTCTAGAACATTATCAAAAGTATGAAGAAACCAAGTATTTATTCCGTTCTGAAGAAGACACTAAAAGACTTATTCATGGAATAAGAGTGCTTCCTTCATATGGAAGACTAGTAAAGGCGATTAGACAATACTATGGTGAAAACCCTGCTCGAAGTTATGGTCCAGGTGATTTGCAACCATTTGTAGATACTCCGAAGCAACTCTTTAAAATGATAGATCGTTATGCTGTGTTACTGTTCAATGTCTTCTTTAGATATAAAGACAATACACCTGATAAAGCTCCTATTATAGATGCTTTAGGCCAAGTTCAAAAAAGAATAGTGGAAACAAGAGACATAAACACTTCTTGGCAAGGCTTAGAAAATCTAGAAGATCTTAATCACGATGGAGAAACATTAAATATATTCATTATGAATCATGCCAATTCTTTTTTAGATACTTCTGCCCAACAATCTTTTCCTGTAAATGGAATTAGCTCTATTGGAGATGTTGATATATTTTTTCCACAGTACATGGTTAACAGGATGGCAAAATGTGGCCATATGGTGGCTATTGGTCATGGTGATACTGATGCTAAAACAAAGAAAATGGTAAATCAAAAACAATTAAATAAATTCTTCCTTGCAATTGAAGGTATTACTGGAGTTGGACTATATGAGATGAGACCTATTATGCCAACATTTGATAAAGCCGTATACACCATGATTGAAAAAGGAATTAATCTAAAACTCTACCCTGTTGTTTATCCTGATAATTTCGTTTTATTAAATGATTTCAGAATCCCGATAGGTGGAAGAAAAAATTCTAGGGGAGTATTACAAAGACCAATTACAAAACAAGAATGCCTTAACATTAAAAAATTAACTGAATCATCTTCTGGACTTTCTACTTTTATTCGTTGGGGTTGGTTTAGCCAATTAGAAAATAATTCAAAAGTCACTTTGGCGATGCCATTTTCAACTCAATTAATGAAAGACTTAGAGTCGATGACTTGGGGTGATTTATAATATGGATAAATCATATGAAGAGTTATCTCATAATCTCTTATCACAGGAGCAATTTTCAAGGCTCAATCTAAAAAAAGATTGGTATTCCTTAATCGTTATACTTATCATTTGGATAAGTATTTTTTCACTCATACTTGTATCAGAAAAAATTAATTATACATTCATAAAAATTATCAGTTTATTTATTATAGCAGGTCTGCAACATCATCTAGCGACCTTTATTCATGAGGGTGCTCATAATTCAATTCATTCAAACAAAAACATAAATAATCTCATTACATATATTTTTTGTAGTGTTCCACTATATTGCAATTTTAATCTATATAAACATTTTCATCTTACCCATCACCGCTTTACCTCTGACCCCGAAAAAGACCCGGAATTTCTAATTTACAAAAAATTCGGTTTCAAACACCAAGATATGAAATCAAGAGATTTTATAATTTTATTTTTTAAAGATTATTTTTTAATTAACACAATTTTAACTTTTGTTTTTTTTGCAAAATATAATAAAGTAAATAATATTCCTAAATACTCTAATAACGAAAAATTAACTCTTCTTGCTATTCATTTAAGCTATATCGCACTCATTAGTTTCTTTAATGCTTGGCAGGGCTTTATTATATATTGGTTAATACCAAGCTTTTTAATTTTACCTATATTGTTGCGTTATCATAGCTATGCTGAGCATATTAAAAATAGCGAGCTGGGGCAGCTTTCAAGTATTAATAAAAAGTCGAACTTAGTTTGGAATTTTTTCTTCTATCCAATTAGATCTTATAATCATCTTGAACATCATCTTTATATGACAGTTCCTTGGTATAATTTAAATTCTGCGAAAGAATTATTAAATCAAGATAAAAAATATCGAATTATTTCTGATAATAATACTATTGACAGTTTTTTCTTTAAAGAAAAGTCATTTATAAAATTATTAAAATTGAGCCAATGAATTTAAAGATTTTTTTGATAAAAGTTTAATTTCACCAGAATATCATTTTCTAATTTAATAGAAGATTTAATTGAGAGTTTATCTTCTTTTTTAAAAATATCTAAAATCTCAGAACAATTTTCAGCACTAGATTTTGCAATTTTTGCTAGATTATTAAATCCTGAAATAATTTGATCTTTATTATCAAAAGTTGTGTTTACAACTTTATTGAAAAAATCCTGATTTTCTTGCACAAACATACTAAAGAAATATCCATAGGTTTTGATGTATTCTGCCTTAAAATTATGAATTAATCGTCTAGCTTTTTTCTTTCCTGCATGTGCAATAATTTCTTTAACTTCTGCTTCAATCTGACTCAAAATTGCTTTTAATGTTTTTCGACGTTGTTCAATCTCAAGCATAAAATTTTGATGAAATTTAGATTTCTTTTCAATTTCTCTCTTGAGCTTATTCTCATAAAACTCTTTAGAAACATTACCCAAATAAACCTCTTCAAATAACACGTCTTTAATTTTATTCAAATT
>CAYGTU010000258.1:0-3416 GCA_964352945.1 uncultured Bacteriovoracaceae bacterium | reverse complement strand
ATAAAGGCGATAAAGGAGACAATGGAAACAACGGATCTAATGGAGCTAAAGGTGACAAGGGTGATAAAGGCGATAAAGGAGACAACGGTAACAACGGTGTAAACGGCGCTAAAGGTGACAAGGGTGATAAAGGTGACAAAGGTAACAAAGGTGATAAAGGTGACAAAGGTAACAAAGGTGACAAAGGTGACAAAGGTGACGACGATTAATTTTTAATTAGTAATATATAAAATTGGCCCTCAGAATTGAGGGCCTTTTTTTTTGTAAATTTTTCAAGTGAATATTTTTTGTCTTAATTATTTGGTATGAAGTTTTGAGGGGAAATTCATATGATCATATTAAAAATATTAATTATTATTTTATTAGTTTCACACGTTAGTGCCAACGATAATTTAGATCTAATAAATAAAAGACTAAAGCCTGAAAAAGATTCAGTTGAATTCGGAACTGTTTGTTGGAATTCATCGTTATGGACAATAGATGGTTTAACGATTTCTAAGAGCACATTTTTAAAGGATAGATCTCAATCTTGTGCGGGCATAAGTGACGATGAAACTTTTAAGATGGTAAAAAGTTTTACAATTGAAAATAGTGGTAGCCCTGTTATAAATCCATTGGGTTTCACTGATCAAAGATCAGTAAGAGAATATAGCTTTCAATATCCTGAAAATGCAAGACAGCAAATCAAAATGGATATTTATGAAAATGCGATGTATCCAGGAAGAGTTTCACATTGGTCCATGCATTCAGCAGTTTATTTTATACCCAGATTAGTGATTCCTTATTTGGAGTTTAAAAAGGATGATAATAAATTAATTGTTCACCTGCCAACTGATGAGATAATTGAATTTGATGCTTCTAATAGAGAAATTATTGGAGGAGTCTTAGAGGAAACTCCTGTGGATGGGAGTGAAAATCGTCATGCAAGAAAATTTCCAGGTCTTAAATATACAGGTTCTGGATATATGATTCGAATTGATCAGAGGGGTGAACTTCCAGAAGCTGATTTAGTCTGGGGAATTAAAAAGTTTGCTACAATTTATCATAACAATAAATCTTGTAAAGTAAGTGCAAGTAAACTTTGGGATCAAGAAGGTGGAGAAAGCTCACAGCATCTTTTTAAATTTTCAACAGATGAAGAATTTTATAAATTCATTAAGAGTGAATGTAATATTTAATTTACTGAAGCTTTAACCATATCCGAGGCTTTCTTACCATCAAATTGGCCCTTAATTTTTGGTTGTAGCACTTTCATAATAGCTCCCATATTAGGTGCATCAAGTTTAGATTTTATTTCATCAATGAATGCTTGAACTTGGGATTCTGATAGCTGTTTAGGAAGAAATTCTTCTAGGATAACAATTTCTGCCAGAATATCTGTTCTTTGTGGAGTTCCTTCTGGATAGAGAGCTAGAGAATCTTTAATTTTTTTCGCGTATGAAATAACAATATCGATTTCAGGAATAGGTTTTCCAGATACATTATTTTCAATAAAAAGTTTTTTAAGAAATCTTAAAACATTAAGTCTTATTTTATCTTTGGCCCGCATTGCATCTTTAATTTGTTCACTAATTTGATCTTGTAATTCGGCCATAAAAATTCCTTTGTTAATTAAAACTATTCTAATTTTTGATTGCAGTCAATGGTATAATCCTGAATAGAATCATCAAGAGTATAAGTTGCAATTATTCTATCCTTACTATTGAGTTTACTACAAAGTGGAAAAAGAGTTTCTTGAAATAAATCAATATTGTCTTCATTCTTGATTAAATAGACGTAGATAAAGCTAGTTTCCCAGCGCCAATTTCTAACAGAGCTAAACTTATAAGGAATATGATTTTGATCCTTAAAAGTAAATTTAATATTAGGAACCCATTTAGAATACATTCTCCAGTGGTTGTGTTGTCCAGTGAATGATAATAAATTATTCAAATTTGTTGGAAGTTCATCATCGATGATTTTATAGGGTAACGTAGTCATAATAATTAAAAGAGGAATAATAGCTCTATTTTTAAATTTAGTTACATTTAAGCTTATAGTTTTTTCATCAAACGGTATGAGAAAAAAGATACAAGCAAATACTACAATAGTGAAAGTCATTAAATTTACAGTGAGGGCAATTCCAAGATGAAATGCTAAGAGAGCTATAACAGAATAGTATCTTATTTTACCTTTTGACCATATTGCCAACATGGGAATAACCCATTCAAAAATGTAGGCAAAAGGACTGAGAATTTTTAACAATAATGGCATTTGAAGTAAATAAGGAGTTAGGAGTGTGTGTTTATTTTCAGTGGATAAAGTTTTTGATAAACCTGTAAAATCAATTAGCCATGGCGATGGATCTCGAAGAAACATAGGTTGCAGATAAATAAAACTAAAAGCGATATAGAATAAGAAAACATAATTTTCTGAATACTTTGGATCAATTTCAATTAGTATAAACCAAAAAAGGGCCATCAGTCTGATAAAGTCATGATATTGCAGAATATAGGGATTACAATTTATTAACAGTGTTAGTGATATAAAAAGGAAAATTAGAGAAGTTTTTTTAAACTTTTGAAATAAAACTAGAATTGAACTAATCAAAATTATAGAAAGTAGAGTTATCATGGCCCAGGAATGATTTAAAAAGAATAATACTACTGATTTTAAATAAGGCATTTCAAGATAATAGGAATCAATATAGGTAGATGAAGTTAACAAAGAATTAAAATCTAATATATAAAAAGTGACATCAAAGATTATTGAAAAAATAATAGTGTAGTAAAAAAGATCGAAATTCCTCTTACTTGGTTTTCTAATTATAAACATATTATATTTTCGGTATTTTTACCTTTTATATTAGTAAAACCTGATAATAATCATTTATGGTCATAAGAATAATGTTTTCAATAAAATTTTAATAAAATACAATGTAAATATGAAAAACATAATCCTTATAATACTATTGATGTCTCCAACCATTTATGCTGATAATGCTACTAAAAAAGTCATGAATAATGCTTTATTGGCACTCATAAAATTAGTTCCATTTTATAGTGATGACTTAAAGTTTTCTGATCCAAAAAATGCAAAATTAATTACTGACAATATTGCAATAATAAAAACTTCATTTAAAACTGCAAAACATTTAAAACAATTAAAAAAAGATGGCTTTGCACCTTCCTATTTATTACTGAATGACCATATCCAAAAAATTGAAGAGAGTTATAAAAATGGAAATACATCATTTAGTAGAATTCAACTTGCAAATACTTTATCACTTTGTCTATCTTGTCATACTCAGATTTCAGACTCCAAAAAACCAGTATTAAGCTTGAAAGCTAAGTTTATTAATCGTTCCGATTTTGAAGCTGATAAGGATTATGCTGATTATTTATATTTAACTCGTAAATATGACATAGCTCTAACAT
>CAYGTU010000257.1:0-3457 GCA_964352945.1 uncultured Bacteriovoracaceae bacterium | reverse complement strand
TCCAAGCTATACGCAATGACCAAATTACCGACTTAAAATCTACTGAATTACCTCCTTTATAATTTCCAGCTCAATAGGGAATCCCTTAAGAGTTTGTCCCAAGTTCTCTAGAAAAAACGTGTTAACTAGTTTTAATTTATGATATAAAAACTGCAGAAATAGCCATATTTGGCTGCAGAAATACAATCAAGGATTTGCACGGTGTCATCAAAAGAAGAAAATTTAAAATCAATGAGTGAGTTAGTGAGCCTTTGTAAAAGAAGAGGCTTTATCTTCCAAAGTTCGGAAATCTACGGAGGCCTTGGCTCATGTTGGGATTATGGACCACTTGGAATTGAATTAAAAAATACAATTAAAGATCGTTGGTGGAAATCAATGACCTATAGAGATGATGTTGAAGGTATTGATGCTTCAATATTAATGCATCCAATGGTTTGGAAAGCTTCGGGACATATTGATAATTTTTCTGATCCACTAGTAGATTGTAAAGAATGTAAATCAAGGTTTAGAGTTGATCAAATTGATATCAAGGCTCCTTGTACAAACTGTGGAGCGGTTAATAGTTTCACAGAGCCGCGAGAATTTAATTTAATGTTTCAAACTTATATGGGGCCAGTACAAGATACAGCTTCGGTTGTTTATATGAGACCAGAAACAGCTCAAGGTATCTTTGTAAATTTTTTAAATGTTCAAGGTTCAATGAGAAAAAAAATTCCGTTTGGAATCGCTCAAATTGGTAAAGCTTTTAGAAATGAAATCACTCCAGGTAATTTTATTTTTAGAACAAGAGAATTTGAACAAATGGAAATGCAATATTTTGTTAAGCCAGGTACTCAAAAAGATTTTATGGAGCAGTGGAAGGAAACAAGATACAAATGGCATATCGAAAATGGATTACGTCCTGAAAAATTAAGATTTCACCCACACGGTGAAGGAGAACTAGCTCACTACGCTGATGCAGCTCTTGATATAGAATATGAATTCCCAATGGGATTTGGCGAGATGGAAGGAATTCACTCTCGTACAGATTTTGATTTAAAGCAACACGAAGAATATTCTAAGAAAAATCTTCATTACGTTGATCAATCAGATGGAAATAATAAATATATTCCTTATGTAATCGAGACAAGTGTTGGGTGTGATAGAGCTCTTCTAGCAGTTCTTTGTGATGCTTACAGAATTGAAAATAAAGGTGAAAAAGAAGAAAGAATTGTTTTAAAATTCAGTCCAAAAGTGGCTCCTGTAAAATTAGCTATCATGCCTTTAATGAAAAAGCCTGAGCTTGAAGAGCCAGCAAAAAAATTACTCGCAGATCTTCAGATGACTTATAAATCTGAATACGATGTTTCAGGATCTATAGGTAAGAGATATAGAAGGCAAGATGAAATCGGAACTCCTCTATGTTTAACTTACGATTATGATTCGATTCAAGATAACTCTATAACTATCAGAGATAGAGATAGTATGGTTCAAGATAGAGTGAGTATTGATAAAGTAAAAGAATATATCAAAGATAAATTTCGATTTTAAAAACAAAACTTGGGGACTAATATGACAAAATGGGTTTATGCTTTTAGCGCGGAAAAAACTGAAGGCACCAAAGATCAAAGAAACTTATTAGGCGGAAAGGGAGCAAATTTAGCAGAAATGTGCTCTCTTGGATTACCGGTTCCTCCAGGTTTTACAATCTCTACAGAAGCTTGCTTAGATTTTTACACTCATGGCTTAGCTATCAATGATGAAATAAAAAATCAAGCGACAGAAGCTTTAAAATTTGTTGAGAAAATTACAAATAAAAAATTTGGATGCAATGAAGATCCTTTACTTTTTTCTGTTAGATCGGGAGCGAGAGTTTCTCTTCCTGGAATGATGGATACAGTTTTAAATTTAGGTATGAATGATAAGACTGTTGAAGCGATTGCTAAAAAATCTGGCAACGCTCGCTTTGCTTGGGATAGTTACCGACGATTTATTCAAATGTTTGCTAATGTTGTTTTAGATTTAAACACCTCTGTACTTGAAGCTCAATTAGAGGATTTAAAAGAAGCAAGAGGTGTTAACGAGGATACTCATTTAACAGGTGAAGATTTCAAAGAGCTTGTTGCTGTTTATAAGTCAGTTTTACTTGAAGAATTTGGTGTTACATTCCCTCAAGATCCTTGGGAGCAATTGTGGAAAGCAATTGGTGCCGTCTTTGGTTCTTGGAATAATGCTAGAGCAATGAAATATAGAGAAATGAATGGCTTTTCTCATAGCTGGGGAACTGGTGTAAATGTTCAGTCGATGGTTTTTGGGAACATGGGAGATGATTCAGCAACAGGTGTTTGCTTTACTCGAGATCCATCTACAGGAGCAAAAACATTTTTTGGAGAGTATTTAGTTAATGCTCAAGGTGAAGATGTTGTCGCAGGGATAAGAACTCCAGCTCCTATAAATGAATTAAGTAAAAATGAATCAAATAAAAATGAAAAGACTTTAGAGTTTTTAATGCCTAAAGCTTATAACGAGCTAGTTGAAATTTATAAAAAACTAGAAGCTCATTACAAGGATATGCAAGATATAGAGTTTACAATTGAAAAAGATAAACTTTATATACTGCAAACAAGAAACGGAAAAAGAACAATTAATGCCGCTTTAAAAATTGCAGTTGATTTAGTTTCTGAAAAAATTCTGACTAAAGAAGAAGCAATTTTAAAAATTAATCCAGAAGAATTAAACCATTTATTACACCCAAGATTAGATCCAAATGCTGTTAAGAATATTATAGCAACAGGATTACCAGCTTCACCAGGTGCCGCTTGTGGACAAATCGTTTTTAATTCTGAAGACGCAGTTGAGTGGGAAGCAAATGGAAAAAAACCACTATTAGTTAGACTTGAAACATCTCCAGAAGATATTGCTGGAATGTATGCTTCTGCTGGTATTTTAACAGCGAGAGGTGGAATGACTTCTCATGCTGCCGTTGTAGCAAGAGGGATGGGAAAACCATGCGTAGCAGGCTGTACAGCTCTTTTAATAAATGAAAAAAATAAAACACTAACTCTAAAAGGTAAAACTTATAAAGAAGGTGATTATATTACTTTTGATGGTTCAAACGGTGAAATTTATGAAGGTGTAGTTCCAACTATTGAAGCTGAAATTACTGAAAACTTTGCAACTTTTATGGCTTGGGCCGATCAAATAAGAAGATTGAAAGTCAGAACAAATGCTGACAATCCAGAAGATTCAAAAATTGCTTTAGAGTTTGGTGCTGAGGGAATTGGTCTTTGTAGAACTGAACATATGTTTTTTGCACCAGAGAGAATTTTAGCTGTAAGAGAAATGATTTTTGCTGAATCAGTTGAAGCTCGCCAAAAAGCACTTGATAAATTACTTCCTTTTCAAAGAGAAGATTTTCAAGGAATTTTTAAAGAAATGCATGGTCTTCCAGTAAATATCAGATTACTCGATCCACCTC
>CAYGTU010000256.1:0-3473 GCA_964352945.1 uncultured Bacteriovoracaceae bacterium | reverse complement strand
GAATTATTACTCTAATAAAAGAATACTAAAAACTCCAGCCTATCCCAATTTTAAAATCAACCCCATTGAGTGTTGGTGAAAAGTTTTCAATCCCGGCTGGTAGAGCGAAATCAAAAAGCTTCATTGATCTAAGCCCTAACATTCCTGTATAAAACCATCTCTGCTTGAAAAAATATATTCCTTCTAAATTCCATAAGAATGCATAACTAAGGCCATCTAAATTGAAATATGGTGAAACTTCGTAGGGAACTTGAGGTGAAGCACTAAAACCAATAGCAGTTCTTAGTCTCCATTCTTTAAGATTAATCAATTCATAAATAAGTTCACCACTAAAAGAAGGAATCACTAATTTTTCGCCATTATTAGAGAAAGATAGATATTCAAATCCAAAACGAAACAAAGTAGATCTAGAATATCTACGCTGCCACTTAACATCAAATCCACTAAATGTTTGACCTGTTGTCTCTTCGTCACTAGCAGAATATCTATTCAGGGTATAATTACTTTTATATGAAGTAAGCATAAAGTATAGATCATTATCAAAACTGTCATACCCAATAAGCTCTTCATTATTAATACCACCACTTTCACTTAAGATAGTAATGTCTTCAGATTTGATATAAGCAATTCTCCCAGAAATTACGACAGCAAAAACATAACCTTTGAATTTAGAACTTTCTGAAACTTTTAATTTTTTATCTTTAGAAACAGTGCCGATGGGTGCTTTCATAAATCTGTCTGCATAAATCACTGCTTTTACTTTTTTTACAATTGCCATTTGAGCTGATTGGACAGCAGTAGTGCATAAGAAAATTGATAAAATTAAATATAAACGCATTACCTTATTTTATGCTTTTATTAGGTAAAAAAAAAGGGCCAGTAAAAACTGACCCTTATTATCGGAATGAATTTAATTTTCAGCTAAGTTTGGATCAGGTAAATCAGAACCATCTTCCATGTAATCTCTAACAATGTAATTTTTTGCTATTAAAGCAAAAATACCTGCAAAGATTAACATTAAGGCAGCAAAAAACATGAAGAAATTTCCACCTGTGAAGATATTAATTTTTGCTATCCAAGCTGTGATCATATTTCCAAAAAATACAGTTAATAACCACATACTCATTATAGTTGATTTCATAGAACGAGGTGCTTGCGTATAAGCAAATTCAAGACCTGTAATTGAAATCATTACCTCTGCAACAGTGATAATTAAAAATGGGATTATTTGCCATAAAACACTTAACTCTGTACCACCATCAAGTGCATATTGGAATAAACCAACAACAGCAAATGAGAAAGCAGCAACAATCATACCCCAAGCCATTTTTCTTAGTGAAGTCATTTCATACTTAAATACTTTTTCAATACCTGGATAAATCACATAGATAAATAATGGAATTAAACCCATAACCATTAGTGGATTTAGAGCGGGAATTTGAGATGGAAGTAATGTTGTCTTCCAGCCTAAAAAATCTACATTTAAATTCATTTCTTTGGCTTGGAGAACCCAACTTGAGCCGTGTTGATCAAATAAGGCCCAAAAAACAGCGATTGCGATAAACACTTTACCAACAGCAAGTGCAGCTTGAACAGCTTCAACATCTTTTTCGGGATGGTTCTTTTTAGCTCCTTCCCAAAATCCTCCATTTCCTTTATTTCTAATTGCAGAAACAATAACCTTCATTGCTGAATGTGGATTTGAACCAGTTGGCGGAACGTGTACGTAGTGATTTCTACCCATCCAAAATAAGAATGTTGCTATAAACATTAAGATCCCTGGAATACCAAAGGCAATCGCTGGACCATAAGCATTTAAAGTCCATGGAGTGATAATAGTAGAAAAAACTGACCCAAAATTAATCATGAAATAAAATAAATTGAATACTTTTTGAAGAGCTTCTTTTTGATTTGGTTTAAATTGATCTCCAACATGCGCTGATACACAGGGTTTAATTCCACCCGAACCAAAGGCGATTAAACCTAATCCAACATAAAATCCAGTCATAGAGTTTTCAAAAACTGCTAAGAATAAATGCCCGATACAATAGATGACAGAAAGATATAAGATAGTTTTATATTTCCCCCAAAACCTATCAGAGATATAGGCACCAAGAACTGGAAATAAATAACAAGCTCCTGCGAATATATGATAATCAGAAACTGCTTGGCTTTTTTGAATTAATAAATATTGAACTAAAAAGATTACTAAAATAGACCTCATACCATAGTATGAATATCTCTCACATGCTTCGTTCCACACGATGTATTTAATCTGTGTTGGAAAACCAGCCTTACTTTTGTCAGCTTCTAAAGAAGCCGTTGCTGTTGTTGTGCTCATAACTTACCTTTTCCTTTGTTATCTCTAGACTCTCTCAGTAATTGTTTTTCTTCTCTGGCCTTAGCTTCTTGCTCTCTCTTAGCAGCATCATCCTCTTCATTAAAATTAAAAGGCTTTGGTCTTTTGCTACCACCTAACTTACGAGGAATATTATCTGAATTTTCATTTTCCCAGTGCTTATGCCAAGTTTCTTTATTTTTTTCTTCTTTATCTTTTGAACGCTTAATGCGCTCATCAATAATTTCTTTAACTTGTTCTTTTTTTCGGAGTTTTATTTTCTTAATTTCTGACATTGATATCTCTCAACTAAATAATATGCAGGTCAATGTTTATCACTGCGTCTTGCAATGCGCAAGTCTGGCAGGCCAATCTTTCCCCTGTTAAGTGAAAAACGTTGCCTAAAAGTCGAACTTCTGGATAATGCGGTGCGCTAAAACAGTCTTTCGGACTCTCCATTTTGATAATACAGTCACTACAACTAGCATGACCTCCACATTTTGATTTTATGGGAATTCCAGCAGCTTTTAACTGTCCAAGTAGCGGTTCAGATTCATCTATATCTATTTCTCTATTAATAGGAGAAATCTTTAGTTTTATCATAAAATTTTTGTAAGTTGCTTTTGAATACTTTCTGAAATTTTAGTTTTAAAAGGCTTAAACAAAAAAGATAAATTTAAATCACCAAAACAATGTGTTTGATCAAAATTTAACTTTAGTTCAAAGCCTTTTCCTTTAGCTATTATGGCCTTGTCTTCATCATATGAAAATTCAGCAGTGACATTATATTTAGCGATTGTATCTGGAGTTATACTAGATTTTACTATTTTAAAAGCTTCAGAAGCACCTGCCACTTTAGCATAATTTACTTTAATACTCATAGTTACTCCTTAGTTTTTCCCGGTGGAACCAAAGCCACCTTCACCACGTTCTGTTTCTGATAAATTACTTACTAATTCAAAGCCAGCTTGAATTACTGGCGCAAAAATCATTTGCGCAATTCTATCCCCATGATTAATCGTGTAATCAGATTCGCCAAAGTTACCAATAATAATTTTAACTTCACCTCTGTAATCACAGTCAATAGTCCCAGGAGAATTAACAACTAGTAGATCAGTTTTAATAGACATGCCAC
>CAYGTU010000255.1:0-3536 GCA_964352945.1 uncultured Bacteriovoracaceae bacterium | reverse complement strand
GTTTTTTTTTATTATTTGGAGAAATATTTTTCAGACGGGTAGATGTTTACTCTTTATTATGGAAAGGCACCGGCCTTTAAAACCTATAATATTATCAATAATGTAGATGTGATGAAAGAGGCTATGGCAAGTGGCTGGGGAGTTGCAATGCTACCAAAATATTTCATTAAGGGATTAAAAGGTATTAAAATTATTCCTGGTACTAAAAAGTCCCCTCTATTTAGCGAAGTCCTCTGCCTAAGGCATATGGATCAAAAACCGGCAATTCGTGAAAGAAAACTCTTCGAGTTTTTAGTTAAGGGCTTTAAATAGGTACCAGTAGACTTGTGACATCAATCTAATAGATGTTTACTTTCATCACAATAGTATTTTTTTGATGGAAATTGATTGTCCTCTAGGTGCTCATAAATTGAATCCATGGTATTATAGCCGACCATGTTTATGCTTGATTTTCGATCATCAATTTCACTGTATTCACCCATGTAGAGTGGCTTGATTATTTCTGCCATTGTTGAGATAAAGCATCCCTGCATGTAGCACATCGTTGAACCATTCGCAGTAACAGAATGGCATTCATTTTTATTTAAATCCACTTTATAGGCACTGTCGATCATTGTTCCCCATATGCGATACCATGAACCTGAGTGGTCACCCCCAGAAATTCCATCACAACGCTCCTCTAGATCACCTCTAATATCGATAAATTTATTATAGAAGGTTTTTAGTCCAGCCCAACTTGAATTATAGTAAATATAGTCAGCATAAAACCTTGCTTCATTTCTCAGAAGTTCATGTATTGTTAATATCGTGTTGAACAGGTGGCCGTTATTAAGTATTAAAGATTTTTCAAATATTGAGTGTGGAGTGATTGAGTTATCAGCTTGAGACATAACCCATTTTTTAAGTTTATTTTCCTTGCCTGTGGTGTATACAACATCCTTTGAGCCGGCTAAGTAAGAGAGTAGATTATTGTATTGTTCTTTATCAACTTCCATATTTTTAAAGTAACTTTCTTTATTTTTATGAAAGTTCTGATAAGCCGCTAAAAAACATTTTCCTAGTACATCGGGTTGAACCTCAATTTTCTTTTTCTTAGGATAGCTATAATGATTTTTATAATGAAGATGACCCTCTTTACACTTTTTAATTTTTTGCTTCATAATTGATTCTTTTAAATTTACATAGTCTAAATTTGAAGAGGGGAGATCCCATCTAGTCTGGGCAAAGAGATTACCAGCTGTATAAATTAATAATAAAGCCATTAGAGATTTCATCACCTATTTATCGGGTAAATAGTTGAACAATTAAAGTACCTGAGTTCCAAGCTAGTGGATTCTTTAAGTCCAGTATTGCAGATTAGAAATTAAATCTTTTTACCTTTAATCATCACCCACATTCTAAATTGCACAACAGATGTAATTTCTAATTGTGATTTTTTAAGTGACTCAGCTATTGATTCAACAGATCTAATATAGAGTGTATCAACAATGTTCATCTCACTATCAAGTCCTAAAAGCTTATCCCCATCAATTTGAGAATTGACATAAGCGCCTCGCCAATCATTTATTTTAGCTCCATCTGCAGTAATAATAAGAAATTGGCCATTATCTACTAGTACTCTGCTCATTTCATTTATCGCAAGGTCAATATCCTCTAGTAGGTGCCATACAGCTATACTAAACACGCTCTCAAAGCGACTAGCTTCAAACGGAAGCTTATAGGCGTTACCCTCTAAGAATTTATCAATGAATTCAGGGTAGAGTTTCTTGGCCCTAGAAATTAAGTGGGGAGATGGATCAACTCCTGAATAATCACATCCATAAAGACTAAGCTTGGAACTACAAATTCCTTGGCCGCAGCCTAGGTCTAAAACCGATTTTGCATTTGTATTAATAAGCCACTCATTCACCATTGGGTAGATATCACTATCACGCTCCGAGATTTCACTGGATTCGATTAGTTCGGCCCATTGCTTAGCAGCTTTTTCATCAAAGTTTTTGTCATCCATGGGTAATTTTAACATATGAGTTACGGCGCCGGAGAGCATTAATATTCAGATAAGAAATATTTACTACAATAACTTCATTTTAATTTGATTAAAGTTGCTAACTATTTACTGAAACGGTTAGAGTGATCCTTCCCTTATTTTCATATGTGAAGTATGTTCTAATCAAACGATATAAACTTACTTGTTTCTAAATCAAAAACACCTTGAATATACTCTGTAGCATCATGGGCAATAGAGATCTCTTTTTCAGCTAGTCCTGATGCATCCATCGCTCCTAAAGATTTCGTTTGGTATTTTGATGCTCCGTAGGTGTTTATTCCTACTTTTTTTGGAAATTTGAGAATATAAACATACCTAATGTTACTAGGCGCCATATAAAAGTTTCCAAATGCCACTGAAAGATCTCGGGTTGTTGAAATGAGGTGCTTACTCCCTAGGGAAGATTGATGACTAATCGCTAGTAAGTCTATAGGATCCATTTTCATAAAGTAAGATAAGGTTGATGCTGTTTTGTCAGGATTCCAATCATTGGCAAAACGATAGTAGTAGCGCCCATTCCTACCACCCATTTTTAACCTTTTGTTTTCCCAATTAAGGTATTGCTGATCAAATCGCTGCTTTAGATTCTTTTTATCAATTTCAATCAATTCTTTCGATTTGCTGAGACCAAACTCTCGCATATTTGAAGATTGTATACTTTGTGTCAGTTTAGTTTGTCCTCTGAATGCAATAATTTCGTCAGACTTTGTATTTATACTATTAACAAATTTTTGAACCTTACTAACAGTTTCTTGGGACATCTCATGTGTTAAATACTCGGATGACTCTGCAGTTATTCTCTTCATAGACAATCTAGGAATTTGATATCTTTTAGGAATAGCTTCGGCCATTTGAAAAAGCTCAGGAATCTGCTCCAGCTCCACATCATTTAGTAGATGACGATCACATCTTAGGTCAGCCTGTGCCAAAAGAGGAGTCAGAATTAATAGAGTGAATATCTTGAGTAACATCTAATATCTTATCGGTTAAACCTGGCCATCTATGAGAAAGCCTTCCAAAAGAGATATTCAGAAGTCTGAGTCCATCCTTATTGAGTGTGATGATAAGTATAAACTTAACTTAGATCCCGGAGAGCTCTTTTTCTATGATAACTACCTCAAGATCAATAATGAGGAGCTGAGTGCTAGGGAGGTGGCGGAGCGGATTGCTAGGTTTGTAAAGTAAAGCCCCATCCTTGGGACTTCCAAGCTCTACCCAATCTTCGCAAAACTCATAAGCATCCCAAATAGCGACGTCAGAGTTATCCCTAAAAAGTGGATTTTGTTCAGGTTTTTGTAACTTTTGTCCTTTTTCCTTACTTTTTAAACCAGAAATATATGCTTCATTTAAAATAATAGGTTTTTCATTACATCTAAGTTTTTTTATTAGTTGAATCCCATACTCTTGTGCCATGAAGCCAGTTCCTGCGCCTGCAAAAGACTAAAGATCTACTCGTGTAATTTGCCAAATAACCGTACAATCATTCTAC
>CAYGTU010000254.1:0-3548 GCA_964352945.1 uncultured Bacteriovoracaceae bacterium | reverse complement strand
ACCCCATTTTTCATTCCCTTCTAATTCTTTAATTTTTACCAATGTTTTGCTCCACAGGACATAATCGGAAAATATTTATTCAAATATGCCAAAGCATTTCTGCACATATCTAAATTTGAAAATTTAATATTACGACTTATTTTAGGAGTGATTTCTTGTTTAGTCAGGGGCGTAAAATCCCATAGTTCCTCATAAAAGTCCCTTCCTGAAAGGGCTGAGAGTTTTCCAATAATTTGGACGAAGTAATAGTCTTCCCAATGCTTAAATTTGTTCAGAGGCCTTTCAAGTAGTATAAAAGGGCGACCACGAGTCTCTTTTCTTCTCTTCTTTGGAGGAAATGAAAATACTGTTTTACAACGATTACACTTATAACGCTGAACTTTGTTTCTTCCTCTCCGATAAAATCCATTCTTCCTTAGACACTTACTCGATGGCCGTGTTTCCTTTGCCTTACAGATGCACTTATCATAATCCAATTCTTTTCCACGATACATACTAATCTCAACTTTTTGATTCCCACTTGAGTTTAATAATCAATCGTAACAATTCACTTATATAAATGTAATAAACAATAATAGTTCATAGAAGGGTATTCTATGACACCCGACTAAGTGCAAGCGACTGCACTCATATATAAATAGAGTCTTATTTTTTCCGAGCTTCTTTTCTAATTAATTTAAGCATTTCTCTCTCGCCTTTACTTATTTTTTCAATAGCAGTCGAAAAAGCGATAGGGCTCAGCTTGGTAATATTCTTTTTTAAGAAAGACATTTGTTTTTTAGGTTCGACGTTGCCTAACTCTCTTAAAGTCCATCCAACGCCTTTTTGAACATAATAATCTTCATCCAAAACTAATGGCTTTATGAAATCCGTAACGAGCTTAACCTCTGGTTGAGTTCTTCTACTAGAGCTATAATAATACAAACCGACAATACTAATTCTTCTTTCCCAAGGGTTTTTAGATTTATTCCACTTTACTAATTGTGGCCTAATCTTTTCGGGAGAAATTTCAAATAGGCTTGCAATAATTGAGGAATATCCATCTGCATGTGCCCAATTCTCAACTTCACCCATCCATTTTTTTACTTTACTCCATTTAGCTAAAAGAAATTCTTTCTCAAGGGTATAGAGAAAAGACAAAGCAAGAGTTTTAACTTCATGATATTTTGTATTTTCCCAAATATGACCCCAAACATTCATCTTATCGACATCTGGAAGTCCATCAAAACTAAATCCATTTTTTGATACTTTATCGACACTTGGAATATTCAGACCAAGCATTTTAAGCGTTGATTTATAATGCGATTGATTTTTTACCTTTCCTTGCTTTTTTAAATCCGCACTAACACGCTTGCATTTTTTTTCAACTTCCATCAAAAATTTATCATTTTCTAAAGTTCCCAATCATCGCTCCAAGTTTTAGGCACATCAAATTTTCCAAGGCCTGCATACATTGACCACATTCCATGATGTAAGGACTCATGCTGAAGTAAAATGTGGAGGTATTCCGAAAGACCCATTTCTGTATCGAAAGCATTAATCTTATAACCCTCTCCATCATTTTTAATTGAGTCCAAGATTTCAAACAGCTCTTTATCTTTATCCTTTAACCCATTTAAAATGTCTTCTTTCTCAAGAGACCCTGAATACGTAGATTTCTTAACTGAGAAATCCATCGTTTTAGTTTTGACTGCATGATTGTAAAGTCCGCTAACCCAAACCATGTGCCTAAATTGCTTATTTAACGGCCCATGTTTGGTATCAGGACTAAACTCCCACTTATCTTCAGGTAGAGCCTCAATATAACTAATCGTCATACCTCTCGTGTATTCCCATGTGTTTTTAAACCCTTGTATCGTTTGTTCCATATCTGTCTCCTGATTTTTAGTAAATTATCACTTCGGAATAGATAAATAAAATGCTATTGGGTTTGAGTGGGAAACTAACAAAATCTTCTTTCCAATATGTTCGCTCTCTAAACTTTCAATCAACGATGAAATCCGCCCTCGACATTCTGAAGCAGATTCAGCACCTTGTTTAGTGAACTCGAAATCATTCCAGCTATCTTCAAAAAAAGTCCACACTTCTTCTTTAGAAATATCTCCAACTTTGCGGCCAGACAATCTGTCATCAATATTAACTTCAAGTTCTAATTTATTTAAAAAGGGCCCCACTGTTTGCAATGCTCTTTTATATGGGCTGGAATAAACTAACCCAATATTTAGATTTTCAAGAATGAGAACTATTTCTTGAGATTGGGATTTCCCTACTTCAGAAAGTTCATGCTCACTAAAATGAACATCCTTAGATCTATCTGTATCCGAGTGTCTTAATAAAAAATATTCGTTTTTAAAACTCATTGAAATGACCTGCTTCATAAAGAATTATTATAAATCAATATTTTTTCGCACTTCACTTGCTAACCTTTTAGCCTCATCGAGGCTAATTATGAATTTTGATAAATCTACTTCCCCCTTCATATAATCAGTTAGAGGAAGTGTATTGTGGTACTTATCATCTTCGTATCGAGGCATAATATGCCAATGAACATGTTCATCTTTATTTCCTAAACTTTGATTATTCATTTTCCATGGTTTAAAAGTTTTATAAATAGCTGCATTAGCAATATAAAGCTCTTCAGATAAGCCCATATACTCTTCTTTACTTAGTTCATGTAGCTCTCTGACATGACGTTTAAATAATAACAAACTGTATCCTTTATAAAATTGATGATCACCAATTACAAAATATGAGTTTTCAAACTCATGAATTAAGTAAGAATTTTCGCCTTTATCACAAAGATCAACTCTTTCACATATTAAATCTTTAAACATCTTATTCTCCATTTCATTTATCCTTAGCTATAATTCTTAATATTCTATCTGAATTAAAAAATTCCTTTCTTCTTGCATGGTAATGCTTCCCCGATGTCCATTGCACTTTATCACTTTCATCTAAAAATAAATCCGAATCAGCATCTATTTCAAATCGAGTTGCAGCAGAACTAATGGAACCGAATAACATAATATCTATTGCATCACTTACTAGAGACCGGTCTTCTCGGTTAGCAGTGGATGGCACTGCTAACCGAGAAGACCGACTTATTGTCCCCCAGCCTTGATCAATCCATTTTTTTCATTATTAATCCTGAGCGATACTCAAAATCACCTTGAGGCATTCCCCAAGAATAATGGTAGCCAATTTCCTTAGAACCAATCTCTATTTTTATTTCTTCCCTAAAAGTATTCCGGTCTTCTTTATTTCCAATGCCAAACAAAATGCCATCATTAGAGTCTCTGAAATCTAATTCAGTCATCCCAGGTGAATTACTATTCAAATTCCACATTTTTAAATTACCAAAGAAGTCATTGGTAATTATCGTTTTTTCTTCATGGTAACAAGTACCATCACTACCAATGGCCGTATAAATTATTTCAAGACCTTTTCCATTTAAGATTTCTTTCAACTCAATCGAGCCTTTGAACATTTCGTTATCATGATTAGTGCCTTCGCCAATATATTTACCAGTATTATCTAATAATTTTGAT
>CAYGTU010000253.1:0-3604 GCA_964352945.1 uncultured Bacteriovoracaceae bacterium | reverse complement strand
CCATTACAGCGGTCCTTTCATTTTCAGAATTTGAAATTGTTATACCTGAATTAGACCAAGAAAAATAAAAACGAAGTATATCAAATTGCTCATCAAGAATACTGCTTTCTTTATTTAGAAAAGTATAATTGAACAAATCTTCTTTTGGTGTTTCTTTTGGATTTGCTCCAATCTTGGTAATTGAAAAATAGCCAATTCTTACGTGGTTGCGAAAATAGTGAACAGATTCTGTTAATGTATTAGTAGATTTTTGTCTTGAAATAGACATGTGAACAATATGGTCTTCTTCAAACTGGAGGGATTTATGATTATCAAATCCGGAAAACCTAGAGCCCTCTCTATTTCTAAGAAAAAATTCGTTTTCAAAAACTAAAAATATGGTTTCTACTGTATTGTTTATTCTGGCAATATTTTCAGGCCATTCAACTTGTGAATAGACCGATTTTGAAAGAAAAATAAGAATTATTAAAAATCTCATTAATTTTCTCTATTATCAGTAACATTGATCAGGCTTTTTTGAATTCCATCAATAATAGCATTTAATTGCTGGCGAACTAAATTGATATTAGCTGGAGTGCCAGATTCAAGAAGAAACCTCATCCTTAATAATTCATTTAAAAAGCGATTGTTAGTACCACCTGCATTTACTAATTCTGTTTCAGGGAAAAAGAATTTTGTAAAATCTCCAATGATTCTTTTTGTAGTGCTTATTTGTTTATTTATAAATTGTGCCGTGTATTCTTCTATGAAATTTTGTTCAGACAGTCTTTTGCTTCTATCCTGACCAATAATGAGTAGGGGAGAATTTTCAGCAGAGCTTATAAATATTTGAGTACTAGTCGTCGGAAGTGTCCAGCGCCAGGTATCCCCATTAAATGTATAAATCAAAGGCATCCAGTTAAATGCATGAGAGGCTGACATTTTTTTTGCTTCAGTCTTGATAATCTGATGCATGACTCTTTCGCCTAGGACATATATAGTTAAATCTTTTTGAGTAGTGTCTATGATTTTTTCGTTTGAGCTAAAAATTAAAGTATTATTAGCATCTTTTAATCGATAAATTTTTTGAGTGTGATTCATTTTCGATGAAAAATTGAAAAGATAGATTTTATCTTCTTGAAACTCGGGTAATTGAATTGAGAAATCGAGCACTCCATTTAAAATAGTTGCTATTCCCATTGGTTTAGCTTTGGAATTAAACGTTATAATTTCTTCAACTAAATATAAAGTATCATTACAGCCAAAATAACTAATGGTTTCCACCATTTTATTACTAACATTATCAGAAACATTGTAAGTGATTTTTGCCAATGTTTCTCCAGCCTTTAGAGATTTACCTGCACAATTTAAATTTACATTAGTATAAAAGCGAGCTTGATTCTTACTGAGATCATAAAGAAAATTAACTTTTAAATTACTGATCATGGTAGCGAACTTAGGTCTGAATTCTTGAATAATATTACTAAGTGATGGGGTTGAATCCGGCAGAGTCTGAGCTTCTGCCGTTATCGAAAAAATTGTAAGTAGTAAAAGCAGTTTCATATTCTTACTTACTTCGCCTTTCTAGATTTTTCTTTTTTTATGTAGAAAGTTTTTTCATTATTCGAAGTTATAGGATTAAATTCAATTTTCTTTTTAATTTTTGCACCTCTGAACTTATTTCTTTCTCTTATTACAAGTTTCACATTAGATTTATTTTTATTTAAAAAAGTTAGATCAATTTCTGGAGAGTAATTTATTGCTCCAGCTAGTTCTTCTAAGTCGTAATACATTTTTCTATTAATTTTATCTACGCCTTTACCTTTAAACTTAACCAATACTTTTTTGTTGATATTTTCTTTTGTTAATAAAGATTTATCAAAACCAAAAGTCATTCTTGCATTTCCATTTGTCTTTTTGAAGGCAGGTAGCAAGTAAAATGTATTTAGAAAATCTTGAACAGATGCACCATCATCGGGCAATAGGGCTTTCTCTTCGTCTGTTAACTTATGGGATGGCAATAATCTTGGATCAATATCACCATCGGCTCTTAACCCTTCTAATTTCTCTGCAGACATTAAGATTAAAAGTTTTCTCATACTTTTCTTTTTAGTTCTGTTCAGACTTAGTAAGTTGATTCCTCTTGATTTTGAAGAGGCTTTTTCTTCATAACTAAATAAATCTACAACTCTATCTTTTGGAATTCTCTTTTTTCCAATAGAAAGACTTAAGTTTTCAACATTTTTCTTTGAGCCGGAAGTATCATCAGCTTGGTCATGTAATATACCATAATCTAAATACAGATTTCTGATATAAATATCTCCTGTTTCATTATCTATGGAAGGAGTACCCGTAAAGCTAACACCTGTGTTCCCTTGACTTGGTTGTCCAAAATTTTGAAACTCAAAAAATACGGGCATTTGTAGCTTTCTATAAAAAGATTCTCTATTATTAACCTGAACATTTACAGTTTTAATTTCTTGTATATTACCCTTAATTCTTTCAGCACCAATAAAAGCAGACAACTCAGCAGTACCCATTTTTAATCCAACTTTAAGAGCACCATCTCCAGCTGCAATATCATCATCTTGGCCTAAGCCTTGACCAAAAGTTAATTTATCTAACCCAAGTTTAAAAGTTTCAACTATACTTGATTCAATACTGAAAACTTGAAGTTTAATATTTATTTCTACCGGCTTAGTAATTTTTTCTAATTTATCATTGAGTTTCAAGATAGTGAGGGCAGAATCAATTAAGTCTTTGTTAAAATGTTTAATCATTAATAAATCTTGATGAGCTGGGTTTGCTCTCATGTCTGTATAAAGAGGATTTCCAATAAATTCACTGTAGAAATCAAAGGCCAAAACACCAATAAGTTGATTAACACTTTCAGCGTACTTTATTTTATACTGGCAATTGTAGATTTTAGTATTAACGCCATTCATTTTCAAAATGAGATCGTAACAATAATGCTCACCAGGGTTGAGACTTGCTAATTTATTATCAACATCACCATCAACTGGGACATCTTGAGCAAATCCTAGAATAGAAAAAATTAAAGAAAAAACTAAGATATAGACTTTCATGTTTACTTACTCCATCGTGTTAAACGCGAGGGGCTAAATTAGCATGGTCGATTGTAGTTGTATACTTGATTGGGCAAAAATTTGCTAAAAATAAAAGCTTTAAGTACTTGAAATTAAATGATTTCTATATTAAATTGATGGATTTGGCTCAATTGCTTTCATAGAGTACTTCTTTGCAAACTTACGGCTAGATTTAACTCTATAAACATCCATAATATATTCAAAAATATCTTTAGAGATGATATTGCCTTCTTTTAAGATAGTAAGGTCTTGAGTGATTTCGTTAACATCTTGTGTTTCGTAAATGTAAGTATCTTTTTTCAATAACTTACACTTTCTAAATTGAGTTTGGAGAAAAACTTCGTTATGGGAATTTACTAGGGCCTCTGATTTAAGCATAGTTATTTTTTCTATAAAAAAGATATCTACTTTCTTCTTTTTCAAAACTTTATAAATACATTTATCAAATTTTTTGTTTATTTTTTTTACTCTATCTAATTGAGTAGAAGAATAGCTCGAAAAAGAGCTAAGTATAAGAA
>CAYGTU010000252.1:0-3622 GCA_964352945.1 uncultured Bacteriovoracaceae bacterium | reverse complement strand
CGCCTTTTTAATTTAAGCCAAAATAGCAGTAAAGAATTATCGGCGCTAGAGCAAAAATATAGAAAGAAAACTCGAATCAATAATCTTAAGATTAAATCAAATAATGTTGCGGGATATTTCATCGAAATCTCAAAACTACATACAAGTAAAATTCCCAGTGGATTTACAAGACGCCAAACACTTGTAAATTGCGAACGATATACAACTGAAGAATTAAATGAATTTGAAAAAGAAATTATTTCAGCTAAAGATAAGTTATATAAACTAGAAAAAGAAATTTTTGATACATTAGTAGATTCTGTTTCAAAAAATAATAATGCTGTTTTTGAATTAGCCGAAGGACTAGCAATGATTGATGTTATACAATCACTTGCTTGGATTGCCTTCCAAGAAAATCTAGTAAGACCAACCTTATCGAACAAAAAAATAATTGATATCAAAGGTGGATTTCATCCCTTAATCAAAGCTAATCTAAAAGATGAGTTTGTATCTCATAATATAAAAATGGATAAAAATTCCTATTTTGCCTTAATAACAGGTCCTAACATGGCCGGTAAAACAACAGTGATGAGAGAGGTAGCAATTATACAATTTCTCTCTCAAATCGGCTCCTTTGTTCCTGCTGAATCCGCTGAATTAGGCCTATGTGATTTTCTATTCTCAAGACTTGGTGCCCATGATGACATTATAAAAGGACAATCAACTTTTATGGTAGAGATGAGTGAAGCTGCAGAAATCCTTCGTCACGCAACAGGAAACTCCCTAGTACTTCTAGATGAAATTGGTCGAGGGACTTCAACATATGATGGTTTAAGTATTGCTTGGTCACTAGTGGAATATTTTGTTAACGAAATAAAATCGATGACATTATTTTCTACACATTACCATGAGCTAATAGAGCTTGTTGATAGCATGGATAATGCAAAAAATTTAACTGTTAAAACTAATAATAAAAATGGTGATGTTCAATTTACATACGAACTTATCGAAGCAGGTGCAACTCAGAGTTTTGGGATTCATGTGGCAAAATTAGCAGGGGTTCCCAAAAAAGTTCTTACCCGTTCAGCACAAATTCTAAAAAAACTAGAATTAGACAAACATAAAGGTAAAGAAATACTCTCTAAAATTACCAATGATAATCAACTTAGTTTCTTTGAAGCTGAAAATAATTCTGAAGATTTAAATGGAATTTCTAAAGAATTAAGAGAAGTACTTGAGTCAATTGATCTCCTTAACTCTACGCCACTTCAAGTAGTTAATAAAGTTGATGAGCTAAAAGCTAAATACTTAAATTAGTACTGCTAATTTCTCAGTATTTTAATTCTAAGAGCCGATACGTCCTCTATGAAGGATGAAAACAACGTCATTAATTTAGTGGACCATATCGAAAGAAAAAAGAAAGTTGATACTGGCCCAATCACTGAAATAAAGAAACCAGAACAATATCTATTGAGACTCACTCCAATTAATAAAAGAATTGTGGCTTTTGGTATCGATATCTTCATGGTGGGAATGATCAAACTGAGCATTAGTATTAGTTATGCTATTTATGTTCAGACATTCTTTGATTCCCTAGAGTTTTCTCAGCAAGTTTACTTAATTCACGTTCTTGATAGCATTGAAGTATTTGTGGCCCTAGCTGTTTTTATAAGCTATTTCACCATGAGTTTTTATATCATGGAAGGTAGAACCGTAGGTAAGCATCTACTTAGGCTTCGAGCAGTTAAAAATGATTTTATAAGTGATAATTCAAATACTGATCTAGAGTATGGATTAAAAGAATCCTTTCTTAGAACAGTTGGATATTTTTGTGCCTATTTAACTATCGGTCTTCTTTACGCACTTCCTTTTTTTAGAAAGGATAAAAGAAGCTTAGCAGATCTTTTTTCAAAATCGATGATTCTAACTAATGACGAGGTTTATAATATTTTTGCTTATAAAACTCGCAATCTGTTCACTAAGGAAGATCTCGATTCCCAACAACAACAATCACAAGAAAAAGCAGCCTAATAAAAAGGCCCCTATTGCTAGGGGCCTAAATGATGCATGAATTTGAGCAATACTTCTAGGAGGAATTATTACTCGTTTTTACAGTAACTCAATTTCGCGATGCGGGTCAATAATCAGATTTACAGAAATTTAAAATATGAACAAATACACCCAGTTGTGAATACTCGGGCTTTTAGCTAGGGTAAATGCCATTTTCGAGGATTCAGGCATTTATATGACTTATCTAATTTTGATATAAAAAAACCCCGGGCTATGCCGGGGCTTTTTTGAATATTTAGTTTTTATTAATTCTTTTTAAAAGTTTCTGTTTGACCTTTAAATTCTACATTTCCACTACCTGGATCAACCCATCTTGAGTCCTCACCTTTAAGTGAACTTGTGTAAAATCCTTGGTGTTTAGTTGCCTTACACTTTCCATTAACAATCTCTACAAATACATAAACTTTACCAGCCGATATTTTTGTTTTATCAGCAGTTACTTTTATGCTTGAGAATGAAGCGTTAAATTCGCTTTTCATATGAGATGTTACTGTTTCCTTACAAAGTTCTTTAATTTTTGGATGTTTCCATTCAAATATATCTAACGAAAGTGAAGTAGCAGCAACAGAAGTACTCGTAATTAAAATTGGGAATGAACCATTAATATCTTTCCATTGATCAGAGCTCATCCCATAAGTTGCACATACGTTAGTTCCAGAAAGAATATTTATTTCACTCTTATCTGCTTTAACTGAAATTCCAGTACCTAGCTGTTCATTATTTGTTGCATTTATTAATGCTCCAGCAAAATCATTTGTAAATACATTTGATTTCTTATCAATTTGAGAAATGATATCTTCAATAGATGATCCTGTAATCTGTGCATCAATCTGTGGCTTATATTTGCTATGAATAGGATCCGTTACAGATTGTACTTTCTTTTTAAAATCTGGATCACTACAAGTAAGGGATTTTTTATTCTCTGGTCTACAATCACAAATCCCAAAATCAAATTTATCTTCGCCACCACATGCTACTACTTTTGCATCTAAATCTTTTAATGCATTTTCGTATTCAGAAGAACCTTCCTTATAAGTCTCATTACATACTTGTACATCTGATGGTGGAGTACACCAAGGAGCATTTGCCATCTGTTCAGCCGCAGCTTTATCAGTAAAAACTCTTACTTGATCAACACTTGTAAATGGTTTTTTAGCACCTTGTCCTTTTACGCCATCTTTTTTGAAGTACTTCTTTTTTGAGTATCCATTAATGTATCTCTCAAGATTTAAATAAGTATCTCTTGTAAGTAGCTTTTTAACATCTGAACGCTTAAGGTCTTCACATTTTCCATTTTTCTTAGAAAGTTTGCTATAAACTTTTTGACCTTTTTTATTATTAGTAACATCAATTAATTCTGCTTGAGTTTGTCCTGGAGCACAGAAATAACAAGCTAATTCAGTTACAGTTCCTTTGTCACATGAACAAACTTTTTCACCACGCTTACCTTTTGAACTAAACTTTCCACCAGCCGCTTTACAAGCTGACTTTGCCGTTTTAGATTGTTTTTTGTCTAGTTCAGTTGCTGAATCAAGTTCACCTGTTAAAAAATCTGCTAAAGAAACCTCAACAG
>CAYGTU010000251.1:0-3626 GCA_964352945.1 uncultured Bacteriovoracaceae bacterium | reverse complement strand
AATCTGCTACTTAAAAGTTAATTCACCATTAAAATGTTTAAATGAATAAATCTATAATTTTAGATTAGTCCAAGAATTTCCATAATGTGGAATTTTTTCAGAATATTTTTTAAATTGTCTTTTTCGCAAAATAGGCATGGGATGTCCATTTGAGCTAAAATGATAAAAAAATCTTCCAAGTAATTTTTTCGTTTTTAAGACCTTTTTAAAAGCTTGAGCTGTTGCATCTTTATGATATCCAGCTTGAGCATGTATTTTTATTCCAATTTCATCAGCCTTTTTTTCACGTTTTACAGATTCTTTTTTAGTAATAAATGCTTCTCTGTGGTTTAAAATAACATGACCTAACTCATGGGCAACAACTGAAGCAACTTCATCTTCATAATCAAAAACTTCAAATAACATTTCTGATATAAATATTCTTGGAGTAACTGTATAGGCTAAAAACTCATCCTTTTCACATATTAATGAATAGGAAATATACTTTTCAGGCTTTATTAAATTTAAATCAACTGCAGCATTTTTTAAATTTGCAAGAATTTCTTCTAAGTACATCTTTCTTTGATTGCACTCATCAGACGCAAAGAGAGAAGAACTTAAAATGAGTAAAATGAGGAATTTTTTCATGTATTCATATTAGAGAATATTCCATAAAATACTAGGTAGAATGAAGAATTTATAGGTAGTAAAACATCTATAAAAACAAGCACTTATAGCTATGGTATAATAGGATATGGAAAAGCCAGTGTTTTTTCAATTTATTAAAGAAAAATTAGGCATTAGTTTCACAGAATTATTGTTGATGCTAGTTTTAGTTTCTTTTATCACGGTGGAATTTAATAGCTTAGTTGTTGATGAGAGAATAGTTAGCAATAATATCTCTCAACAACATAAGTAATGCAGTGTAGCTTCCCTTATTCTTAATCAATCCTTAAAATATCGTCATGATTTGGAATGTTGAACCTATCTTTCTAGAAATTGGCCCTATTGCGCTTAGATACTACAGCTTTATGTTTCTTATAGGATTCATGAGTATGGATTACTATGTGAAAAAACAATTTAGTCTTCATGGCAAAAACCCAGAAGCAGTTTCTTCTCTTACCAATCATATTGTATTAGGAATGCTTGTTGGTTCTCGATTAGTTCATTGTTTTTTTTATGATCCTGAATATTATTTTAGTAACCCGTTAGAAATACCTATGATCTGGAAAGGTGGACTTGCCAGTCATGGCGGTTACATGGGCGTAATTATAGCTGTAATCTTTTTTCTTAAGAAACATAAAGATCTACAATTCTATTGGGTAATGGATATGATAGCAGGCCCTTGTGCTTTAGTTGGTGGCTTGATTAGACTTGGAAACTTTTTTAATTCTGAAATTATTGGACGTGCAGCCGACGTACCTTGGGCAATTACTTTTCTCCGTGTAGATAATATAGCAAGACATCCAGCTCAACTTTATGAATCAATTGGCTATTTCACCATTGCTGGTATTTTGATTTATTTAACACGTAAAAAGTTTAATGAACTCTATAGGGGAACTTTACTTTGTTGGGCCTTAATAATGAGCTTTGGTTATAGATTTTTTATTGAGTTCTTTAAAGAGAATCAATCGTCAATTTCAAAAGGTTTGGCTTTAAATATGGGGCAAATACTAAGCCTGGTTATAGTCTCAGCTTTTTTCTTCTGGTGGTTAAGAATTCGTGCCATCAATAAAGTTTTAGAAAAGTAATTTACAGTCCAAATCGACCTGAAAGTTCTTCTAATCCTAATTGTGAAAGAATTGAGGTAATCCTCTTTTTTGGATGCTCAGTAGGTAAATCTTTAAACTCTGCTATTATAAGTTCATTTTTCATTGAGTGTTCCCATCCAATAAGTTCAGTAACTGTAACTTGATATCCATGAGCTTCAAGTTCTAAGCATCTAAGAACATTAGTGATGTGAGATCCAAATTCTCTTGTATGAAGTGAGTGTCTCCAAATCTCAACTAGATCATTTTTCATCTGATTGGCTTTATATTTTTTTAAATAAGTTGCTACTTCAGCCTGACAGCAAGGAACTAAAACTATAAATTTAGATTTTTTTTCAAGAGCAAACTTAATGGCATCATCGGTTGCTGTATTACAAGCATGCAGGGCCGTTACCATTTCAATCTTTTCAGGTAATTTTTTAGATGAGATTGAATCCTCTACAGAGAGGTTTAAAAAGGACATATTTGAAAATTTAAGCTTATTAGCAAGTTCAACCGATTTATCTACTAATTCGGCCCTAGTCTCAATTCCATAGATATGACTTTGTTCATGATTTTTTAAGAAAAGATCATTTAAAATGAATCCCAGATAAGATTTTCCTGCTCCATGATCTACAACTGATATATCTGTCCCATTTTCTAGCAATTTCGATAATAGCGGTTCTATAAATTGGTAAAGATGATAGACTTGTTTAAGCTTTCTGCGACTATCCTGATTGATTTTACCATCTCTGGTAACAATATGGAGTTCCTTAAGTAGCTCAATTGATTGGCCTGGCTTTAATTTTAAGTCTAAATTCATGTCAAATTTATAACACATCTTAAGGTATAATAGAAATATGAAAGAGCTTTTACGTGTCCCTTATTTGAATCTCATGGATTTGATTTTCTCAACCATCCCACATAAAAAGCCGTCACAGTCTAAATTAGAGAATATAAAAATTATTGCTCATCGAGGCTGGCATAATGATCAAA
Organism: uncultured Bacteriovoracaceae bacterium; assembly: GCA_964352945.1. Lineage (GTDB taxonomy): Bacteria > Bdellovibrionota > Bacteriovoracia > Bacteriovoracales > Bacteriovoracaceae > CAYGTU01. Next base: position 903 of record CAYGTU010000251.1, on the reverse strand, counting down.
TTAGGGAAAATACTATGACCTCGTTTGATAAATGCATAGAAAACGGAATTTGGGGGGTAGAATTTGATATTAGATGGACCAAGGATCTTGTTCCAATTGTTCATCATGATCAAAACTGCCAGCGAGTATTTGGAAAAGATATCAATATTTCAGAGACAGACTTTTTAAGATTGAGAGAAATGATACCGGATATTCCCACATTCTCAGAAGTAGTAAAGAAATACGCAGGTAAAATCCATCTTATAATAGAGCTTAAATTAGAAAATTATTCAAATATTGAATTCCAAAAACAAAAATTAGCGGAAATATTATCGAATTTAACCCCTAAAACAGACTATCACCTTCTTGGAATCGGAGAAGCTCCCTTGAGGGGATTTGATAATTTTCCTAATGATTGCAAGATCTTAGTAGGGGATACCAATATGAAAGAACTGGCAAATAGCTCTATAGTGAATAATTACTCAGGTGTAGCAGGGCACTTTACTTTTATTAATGAAGAGATGATTAATGAGCTTCATAAAAGCCAGCAATTTATTGGTAGCGCTTATATTTGCTCGAAAAATTCTCTTTATAGAGAGCTAAATAGAGACATTGATCATATTTATACCAATCACCCTTGGAAAATACTTCCCTACCTCTCTAAAAAATAATTCATTTTTTTATGCATTTTTTTTTTACAAATGGAAATTACAGGGCCATACTTATTAAGAATGACGAAATGATTAGCACAATAGGTATTTTATACTGGAGGATTTATGGCTAAGAAAAAAGCAACAAAGAAAGTAGCAAAGAAAGCTACAAAAAAAGCAGCTAAGAAAGCGACTAAAAAAGTAGCTAAAAAAGCGACTAAAAAAGCAGCTAAGAAAGCGACTAAAAAAGTAGCTAAAAAAGCGACTAAAAAAG
>CAYGTU010000250.1:0-3640 GCA_964352945.1 uncultured Bacteriovoracaceae bacterium | reverse complement strand
AAGTACAAAGGCATTAACTTTCTCCTGTCCTTTCTTTTGGCATTTTCCATCTTTGAATTCTTTCTTTGAATTAGAGTTACATTTTATTGCTAGTTTTGCTTCGCAATCAGATTGGCTCTTAAAATATTTATCAGAACTTTTCTCTAATTTAGTTTCTTTAACACTTTTTTCTTTACAGCTTTTACTTCCAAGTTTCCATGCTTTTACTTTTGGAACCTTTTTCTTCTTACATCTTTTTCCAGTCCATTCATGAGTTTTAGCTTTGGCCGTACATTTAGCTTCTTTATCAGCTAGTTTTTTAGCTTTCTTTTCAGCTCGTTCAGCTTTTCTTTTTTCCCTCTTTGCTTGTCTCTCTTGCTTAGCAGCTGCTTTTTCAGCATCTGTCTTTTTCGCAAAAGCAGTCGGCATCAATAGGGTGAATAGGATTAAATAAGTAAGTAATTTCATCTCTCAAGTATTTTATCGGAATTCTAGAAATCTACCTAAAGAATTATTTTGGATTGTAATTTCGGTATCTTAGAGCGTTTTGGGTTAGCAATTAAAGCAGGCATATTAATCTTAACTTTTCTTGATCTAGATCAATTCTTATTTGACCTAAGTCAAAATAAGCTAAGTGTAACTTTAAAAACAAACAGGGAGAGAGATATGTTTAAGAAAACAAGTTTAATGGTGGCCATGGTTTTTATGTTTAATTCATCAGCAATTTTTGCAAAATCAGTTCAAGTACAGTTTGATGGAAACAAGATGATTGAACAATTAGAGAAGCAGTTAGTAAAAGAGCAAAACAGTGAAAAGAAGACTGATCTCGAAAAAGCGAGAGCGACTTATACTAGGGCGTTTAATAAGACCTTTAAAAAAATCGAGAAAAAGCTAGCACGCTATTACACTTTATCAGTAAAGGATAGAACGAGAAAAGCACATCAGGTTTACTCTAAATATTTAAAAGGTGTTATTCCTTCTAATATGACTTTATTAAGATCACAAAATGACTTAAATCAAGCATTAGATGATTTAGATCAAATGAAAGTTCATACAATATCTGTTTTAAATAGACAGATAGATCAGTCCGCTAGTTACGAGCAATTTTTAGGTGATTTAATAAGTGATTTAAAACTAAATACAGATGAAGATGGATCTCTCTTGTCTAATAGTAGAGCTTCAATAGATTCAGTACCAATGACATTAATTGGTGCAATTGTTTTAGGCTTAGCTCAGTTAGCGTTTTTTGGTTTAATCATCGCGCTTGTAGTTTGTACAGTGATTGGAATTATCCATTTAATAAGAAGAACTACTTAAAATTGAATTTTTTACATGCGCCATTTTAGTGGCGCATTTATCATTACAATTTTTTATTTTTTTCAACATTTAATTTTTAGATGGTCTATAAAGTTTCCAGATTGAGACGTACATAATAATAATTAGAGAGAGTTTTTATTAATGTTGTTGCAAGGCCCTGGATCCCCCCCCCTTAAATCCAGGGCCTTTTTTATTAATATTTAGAAATTTTTCCTAAACCAATCCATAATTAAAGCACGAAGAGTGATTATAGTACCTACACTACCAATAACAATCCCAGCTACAATGAGTATAACTATTAAAATTACACTTTGAGCGTTATTACCAATATAGTTTCCTTGGGTATCAATTGAAGTTGAAATTTCTAAAATGAGCTCTTTAAGAAAATCAGCATAATTATCAACTTTTGAAACCTGTTCATCCAAAGTTTGAAGTGTGCTTACTTGAAGCTGAGTTAAGTCATCTAATTTTTGATTTACTTCATTTTGAGGACTTTCTTTGATAATAGTTTCTGCCAATTTATTAAACTGAGTACTTATTTCTTTTCTCTTAGAAATATGTACTTTTTTAAGGTCTGTTTTCTTTTTACTATTTAATTCCTTATTTAGTTCACGGTTAAGCTTTATAAGGATTTCTCTATTTGATTCACCCATTTCATCTATTTTAGATGCCTGAGCTAGTGTAACTGTTGAGTGACTCATAAATACCATTGTTAATAAAACGCTTATTAAATTTTTCATTTTTCTCTCCTGATTAATTTTTCTGTTTAATAACAAAAAGAATTTCATTCAGATTTATCATTTGATAATGTTGTCATTTTTACAAAATGAATTTGATAAATATCAAATTTAATATTCTATTTTTCCAGTAATCAAAAATAAAGAATCTAACTTTGCAAATATCAATGCATCATCTTTATTTAGTACCTATAAGTTGAAAATCTAAAGGAGATAAAAATGAAAAAATTAACAAATTTATTAGTAGTATGTGTAATGATGTTTAATTCAACAGCAATTTTTGCTAAAGCAATTGAGCTTGATAGTGATGAGGTATCAAATCAAAATTTAAAAATGATTTCAAAACTTGAAAAGAGATTAGAAAAAGAACACAAGAAGAAAAATAAAACGAATCTCGTAAAAGCAGTAAAAAGACATAAGAGAGACGTTAATTTGATTTATAGAAAAGCAGAAAAAAAGATCTTAAATACGACAGCAATAAATGAACATACTGAGCATTTAAATAAACTTGAAAATATGAAGAACTATAATCTTGAAAAGATTGATGAAATTGCAAGTAACTCTTTAACTTATGCCGATTTTCTAACAGAGTTATTAGTTGAATTAAAACTAAATTTTGATGAATCAGGACGTCCTTATGGAGATTCTATGCAATCAGCTCAAGCTGGAGTTTTGGCCGTGATAGGTTTTTCAGTATTAGGTATAGGAGGAGTATTTGTACTAATAGTTGTAATTGCGATTATTGTTATTCTTTTATTATGTGTGAGTGATTGTCCTTAATCAGGATTTATCAAAAAATCTTGCTCTAGATCAATGAAAGGCATTACTAGTTCATTTATAAGTTATCTACGGAGAAACTTATGAAAATATTAATAATACTAGTAATGCTTTTAAACGCCTTGACTGCTTTTGGAACTCATCACCCCAAAGTTGAGGCCAATCATTTAAAAATGATCATTCGCTTACAAAAGAAATTAGAAAGAGAAGAAAATAGAAAACTCAAAACTGATCTTGAAGTGGCAAAAAAATATCATCTTAAACAATTAGATAGAAACTATAATAGGACTATTAGAAAAGTTAAGTATGACATAATAGCAGTTCAAAAGACTTACCGAATGTATAAGCACTTAAAAGAAGTGATGCTAGGTTTATTTGAAACAAGTGCGAGTTATGCTGATTTTTTAAGGTCCTTAATCATAGAGATTAAACTCAATATAAATGATTCGGGACATATTTTTGGGGGAAGTATGCAAGCAGCCCAAGCCCTTGTTTTAGTCATACTCGGTTATGTGGTTATGGGAGCGGGAATTGCGGTTGCTGCATGGCTAAGTGCTGTTGTTTTTACCATGGTTTTCTGGTGTGCTTCAGAAAAATGCTTAGCTCGAAAGAAAAAAGCTTATGAGTTTGATTAAGTAAGTTGACATAGATCAATCTGAAGTTTTTTCAAAGTTAACAAATATCAATGTGTACCTTTTTCTAATCATCTAACTTGGAGATATATAATAAAACTGGGAGAGGAAAATGAAAAGAATTACAACTTTATTAGTAGTAGTAGTGTTTTTGTATAACTCAACGGGGATTTTTGATATAGGAAGTGAGCATGATTG
>CAYGTU010000249.1:0-3676 GCA_964352945.1 uncultured Bacteriovoracaceae bacterium | reverse complement strand
GTGAGAGAAATAGATTACACTTAGAAAAAATGCTTATGCAGGATGCAAATGTTATTCTTCTAGATGAGCCTACCAATGATTTAGATGTAAATACTCTAAGAGCACTAGAAGTAGCACTTGAAGAATATGCAGGTTGTGCAGTTGTTATTTCTCACGATAGATATTTTTTAGATAGAGTTGCAACTCATATCCTTTCTTTTGAAGGGGATTCAAAAGCAGTTTGGTTTGAAGGAAACTTCTCAGATTATCTTGAAGATAAAAGAAAACGTCTTGGAGAAGATGCTCTTGAGCCAAAACGCCTAACTTATATGAAACTTAAAAGAGACTAAAATAAAGATTCTTCGAGTAAATTCTCAGAGATTATTTGATTATTGGAATAACCAATCAATTGAATAATCTCTTTTATTTTTTTATTCTCTAAATAAATTACAATATCAATATTTTTACAAATAAGTTTTTTAATATGTTCCTCGCTAATATTAGGATTATCAGAGTACAGGCTAAAGAGAAGGGACATCCTTTCTACAACGTCTGTAGCACCGTCACTATGGATAGTAGAGATAAGTCCTCTATGACCACAATTCATTAAGAGAGTGTAGGGAACAACTTCAGCCGATCTAATTTCTCCTAGAATGAGTCTTTCAGGAGAAAGTCTAAGAGCATAACTACAAAAATCGTTTAAGGTTTTTCCCAACTCTTTAGTAGCTAGAAATTTTGTAGATGATTTATTGGGCGCAATGATTTCATCAGTATCTTCCAAAATAAGCGTGTGAGTGTTTTCATTTATATTTTTTATTAAGGAGCTCAAAAAACTTGTTTTACCTGATCCTGTCGATCCTGCGATAATAATATTTTTTTTTGCATGGAATAGACTGAGTGATAAATCAATATATTCAGTATTTGTAGAATACTCGGTTAAAGGGAATATCTTCTTAGATATTCTTCTGAAATTTATTTTATAAAATCCTTCCGCACAAATTGAAGGATGAGTAATAGAAACTCTAAAAGGAATATTATTTACGAAGGTTTTAAAACTAACAAAGGGATTTGTATTATTCAGATTATTTTGAGTGGATTGCAATAAAAGATCTATGGCCACAAGTAATTCAATCGAATTAATATCTTTTAAGATAAATGTATTTTTATTTTTGTGATCAATAATGATGCCGTGAAAGTTTGATTTTAATACTATTTCTTCTACATTAGGATTATTGAAATAATCATAGAGAAACTCCCAGTTGTTTAATTTATCAAACCAACTTTTAAACTCACTTTTTTGTTCTTCTGAGATTTCAAATGGTATTTTGAGTTGTTCAAGATTCGTTATATTACCTTTTTTCAGGTTTTGTACGAACTTCTCTTTGATTAAATCGATTGAACTTAACTTTGGAAGAGAGTTATTACTAAGTAATATATCTAAGGCATTCATTATTCAATTTCCTTTAACTTTAAAAAAGCATAGAGAGTTTTGTAGGTAATTTGTTTCGAATTAGATCGAAATAAAGCACCTATGATGGGAATTTTTGATAATAGGGGAATGCCACTAGTGTTTTTGTCATTAGTTTTAATATTAAGTTTAAACATTAAGACGGATTGATTTTCCTTTATGTTTAAACTGGAAGATTCTTTAGTTCCTGAAACACCTTTTTCCAAGGGAGTTGAGAGTTCTGTGGTGTAGTTAAGAATAAGGTTTCCTAAGTCGTTTAATAACTTTAACTGGATTTTTAATCCGGCAAATTTCCAGTTAATTGAGGTTACATTTTGAGCATTAGTTGATTCGAATGCCATTTCCTGTCCAAGTTCAATCATTGTCTCTTCTCCAATTCTTGTTGTCGTTTCAGGTTCAGCAATTGTTTCAATATTTATCTTTCCATTTTTAGCACGTATAAAATTGTCTTTTATCAAGGCCCTAAGATCAGTATTAAAAATATCTTCATTTTTAGCTAATATTTCATTCATTCCCATCGAAATACTTGTCTCATCGCCCCCTTCAATGTGCACTAGTTTTAGTTTGATATTATAATTTTTCAAATCTATGTCAGAAGGTAACTCAAAAAAATCAACAAAATATTTTTGTTTTAAACTTGAAAAAAGTGTTTTGAACTTTTCAGTACTTGATTTTATATAGCAGTTGATTTTAATTCCACTTGCAGAACAATTAAATCCAGAATTGGTAAAGGGATAAATCTCTTTATAAATTTTTCCTATGATTTCATTTTTAAGTTTTTTATTTAGGACTAAACTATTAATAATGTAATCATCCTTTTCTGTAAATTTGTGAACAAGATTATAGATTGGCATTTCATCAATCTCACCACTTACTTCCATAAACTTACCGTGAACTTTTGTATTGATGCCTTTTTCTTTTAATAGCTCCATAAGATCCATTAACTTCTGAGCTTTTTGTCGATTAAAAATGTGAAAATTTAATTTTCTCCTATTTCCTTTCTCGGTAATGATGACATCGGAGAATCCAATATGTTTAGCCTTGATAAATAGCTTTGAGCTCTCTTTTATATACTTTGCATTGATGACCTCACTATTACCTACAGAAAAATAGGCTAAGTCCTTAATTTTAAAAGACTTTTGTTCTCCAATGGAGAGAACGAAATCTTCGCTTGTCATTGATGTTGCAGCGAGTGAAGTATTCGAAATTATGAGAGATATAACAAAGATTTTGACAAGATGCTGCCTTTGGCATAAATATAACACTCTTAAATATGAATTATTATTATTGTTAAGGAAAATAACCATGGGTTCAAGAACAAAAAAAACAAGAATTAGAAGAAACAATAAAAAAACTGCTGCAGGACAAACTAGAAAGAAAACTGATAGAAATAAAGGTTCAACACCTAAATTTGCTATCCACGAAAACAAGTAGTTTTTCATTCTTTGCTCCTTAGTTTGCAAACACTTGCAAGCTGTTGCTAATGACGTTTAAATCGAATTGTTTAATATAAAGCTCACCTTTAGTATCAATACATAGGTGAGCTATTTTTTTTTGTGCTGATTTTCTGCACTTACCTTCAATTATTTCAATCAAACTACTAGGGATACTGTATCGCTCTTGTAAGATGGAAAAAATTTTTTCTGCTGAGACTATGCTTTTATCATGTTCAATTACAATCATTGCTTGGGCATTGAAAGTAATCAAAATACTAATAAATAATTTCATATTGCTTCCTTTTCTTTTTTTTGTATTTATCTAAAATATTCAATTTATTCGGAAAAATTGAATATATGGCTTTGTCATCAATTTGATGAAGCTTGTTGCTAGCAATTGAAATAGTGATTTCTTTTAGCTCTGAATCCTGAGTTGAAGGATCATCTTGAATGTCTAAAAGATAACAATTATCTAAAAAATTTTTGGTTTTTAGATCAACCAGTAAAACTTGCTTGTCCTCAATAAATGGAGTTTTTAAATTTCCTTTTATTATGACTTGAACATGATCCTTATAGTTTGGGGTTACGACAGGTTCTTGGCATAGAAAATAAATTGTTAGATTGGAAATAAAAAGAGGTAATAAAAGTACAAAAAGCTTTTTTCTTTTAGTTATATTTTTGCTCAATTTTTTTCCATTCATTAATAAACTCTCTGTTTTGAACCTGAATCTTTTTATTTAACAAAATATTTATATTAAAAAAAACAACGAGAATAAAGGACAATGTGCATATC
>CAYGTU010000248.1:0-3708 GCA_964352945.1 uncultured Bacteriovoracaceae bacterium | reverse complement strand
GAGATGACTTCTATTTAGAAATTCAAGAAAATGGTTTACCTGAACAAAAAATTGTAAATGAAAAAGTTATCAATTTTGCTAAGACAAATAATATTAATCTAGTCGCTACGAATGATTGTCACTATTTAGAACCTGAAGATGCTATGGCACAAGAAGTTCTTCTTTGTATTCAAACAGGAAAAACATTCAGTGATGAAAAAAGAATGAAGATGACTTCAAATGAATTCTACTTTAAGTCTGCAGCAAAAATGAGAGCGGCTTTTATTTATATACCTGAAGCTTTTTATAATACTTTAAAAATAGCAGATAAATGTAATGTAAATTTAGTATGTGAAAATGAAGATGGAACTCCCAAATACTTATTACCAGAATTTGAACAATTCATTGGAACTGGTGAAACATCAAATCAATATTTTGAAAGACTTGCTAAAGAGGGATTGGAAGTCCGATTTAAAGGTCCGCAATTTGTTAATATTGTTAATCAAGAAAACTGGGAATCAGAATTAAAGCCTCAGTACTATGAAAGATTAAAATACGAAACAGATATGATTATCCAGATGGGTTTTGCTGGATACTTTTTAATCGTTCCAGACTATATTAAGTGGACTAAAGATAATGATATTCCCGTTGGACCTGGACGAGGTTCTGGTGCCGGATCTCTTGTTGCATACTCAATGCGAATTACAAATATTAATCCACTGCCGTTTAATTTACTTTTTGAGCGTTTTATAAATCCTGAAAGGATTTCGATGCCCGATTTTGATATTGATTTTTGTCAAGATAGACGTGGAGAAGTAATTGATTATGTAACTCAAAACTAGGGAGAAGAGAAAGTTGGTCAAATTATTACTTTTGGTAAACTTCAGGCTAAAGCCGTTATTCGAGATGTTTCTCGAGTTTTCGATTTACAATATTCAGAAGCAGATGCTCTCGCAAAATTAGTTCCAGATGAACTAGGAATTACCCTTTCAAAAGCAATTGAAATGGAACCAAAACTGAGAGAGCTAATAGATAGCGATCCAAAAATTAAACAAATAATAAAAATATCTTTAAGACTTGAAGGTCTACTTCGCCATGCTTCGATTCATGCTGCCGGAGTAATAATCACAGATGAACCACTTGTAAATTATTGTCCACTTTATAAAGGTAGAGAAGGTGAGCAGGTTGTTCAATTTGATAAAGATTTCTCTGAAAAAATTGGTCTCATTAAATTCGACTTTTTAGGTTTAAAAACTCTGACAGTAATTAAAAACGCAGAGGAATTTATTAGAAAAAAACATAAAGCAGACTTTGATATTGAAAGTATTAATTATGAAGACCCTGAGGTTTACAAGTTTATTGGAGAAGGGAAAACTATAGGAGTTTTCCAGCTCGAGTCTTCTGGGATGATAGATTTATGTAAAAGAATTAAACCAGATACACTTGATGACATTACGGCTATTAACGCTCTCTATAGACCAGGTCCAATGGGTTCTGGAATGCATGATGAATTTGTTGAAATTAAACATGGAAGAAAGCAAGAGACATATGCCTTTAAAGAGCTTGAAGCTGTTTTAAAAGATACTTACGGTATTATCGTTTACCAAGAACAGGTTATGAATATTGCCCGAGTTATTGGTGGTTACAGTCTTGGACAAGCCGATATGCTTAGACGAGCAATGGGTAAGAAAAAGATTTCAGAGATGGAACATCATAAAGCTATTTTTCTTAAAGGAGCTGGTGAGAGAGGATTTGATTTAGCTAAGTCCGAACATATTTATGATCTTATGGCCAAATTTGCTGAGTATGGATTTAACAAGTCTCATGCTGTTGCCTATGCCTATATAGCTTACCAAACAGCATACTTAAAAAAATATTATACCCCAGAGTTCTTCGCGGCTTTACTAGGTACCGAGATGAATAATATTGATAAAGTAACGACTTATATCAATGATGCTAAACTTCATAAAATTGAAATCCTACCACCTGATATTAATGAATCCCTTTGGCTATTTAATGTTGTAAATGGAAATATCAGATATGGTATGGGCGCTGTTAAAAACGTGGGGAAAAATGCTGTCGAGTCTTTAATTTCAGAGAGAGAAAGAAATGGAAACTTCACTGGTTTTATAGATTTTTGCGAAAGAGTAGATTTAAAACAAATTAATAAACGTGTAATTGAATCTTTAATAAAAGTGGGTTCTTTTGATCTATGTGAAACGATGAACAGAAAAACTTTACTTGAAAATATGGAAATTATTTTAAATTATGCTGCTAAAAAACAAGATGAAAGGTCTCGTGGACAAGTAAATATTTTTGATATGGGCGAAGCTATTACAGTGGATGTAAAAGAAGAATTAAATATTTCAGAAGTTCCTGAATTTGAAGATAAAGAAAAGCTAAGTTTTGAACAACAATTAATTGGAATTTTTGTATCAGGTCACCCACTTCAAAAATTTACTAATGTTATGAATCAATTAACTTCAATGACTCTTGCGGATATTGAACATGTACGAGGTTCAGATAAGAGAGAGATGACAATTGCAGGTATTATTACTGCAAATAAATCATTCATATCAAAGAAAGGTTCAAAAATGGCCTTTACAACATTAGAAGACTTAACAGGCAAAATCGAATGTATAGTTTTCCCTAAAGTTTATGAAGAGTTTTGGGAGATACTAGAATCTGATGAGCCGGTTATAATGAGTGGTTGGGTTAATTTATCTGAAGATCCAAGAAAGTTTTTTCCGAATAAAATTTTAGAACTAAAAGAACAAACAGAAGATAGAGTTAGTAGTGTAAGAGTTAAAATTGATATTAATCGCTTGAATGAATATTCCATTAGTAAACTCAAGCAAGTTCTCTTAAGTTTTAGGGGAAGAGTTCCCACACATTTTATCTTTGAAAATGAGTTTGGACGTGCGAGAATGCCACTTGGTGAAGAATTTTTAGTTAATCCCACGCCACAAATGGCCGCAAAAATTAATGAAATATTTGATACAGATGCGGTTAGTTTTATAGTTGATGGTAAATTAGAGGAAATAAGGCTTCAATAAATGAAAAAGATTTTATTTTTAGTTATTTTAATTTTTTATAGTATTTCATATGCGGCTCCATTTGTTTCAGGAAGAGGGCAATTTGAAACTAAAGATGGCGATAGTATTACTTTTGTAAAAGAACAATTACTTTTTGCAGCTCTTAAAGATGTTATTGATAAAGAACTAGATCGACTGACATTAGAAAAAGATAAGTTTTGGATAAGCTTTGATGAAAAGTTTAATGAATATTTTGCTAAAACGGATCAAAACTTAAAGGATAAATACAAGATCCTTCCTGAAACACCTATAGATGATAAAAGATTTAAACAGTACAACGATACAAAACGAAAAAAAATACTGGAAGCAAGACGTGCTTTTTGGGGATTAGAAAAATTAATCAGCTCTTATTCCGTAAAAAGCAGATCTCAATCTATTTCAATGCCAGGAACTAAATTTATTACAATTCAAGCTAAGCTTGATGAAAGTTTATTAAGATCTACTTATTTCAAGTTACTTAAAAATAATCAAGTTTCAGGTTTCTCAAATCTCTATTTAAAAACTAAGTTTCAAACTACAGGCTTTAGTTGGGATGATTTAAATGTTGATCAGAGTGATTTCAAATCAGTTGTTAATCAACATTGGGTTACTTGGCTTAAAGAGAATTATAGTGAAAGTGTAAATTCCGTCGTAA
>CAYGTU010000247.1:0-3710 GCA_964352945.1 uncultured Bacteriovoracaceae bacterium | reverse complement strand
ATTCTCTTCAGTTAATGATTTAATAACTCAAATTAACAAAGATGTTCAAACCACATCAGACTATTTCAAAAAAAATGTATAAGCTTGGACTGGTTGGATCCGGCATTAAAAAATCTAAATCACCAGAAGTCTACTCTACCTTAATTGGAAAAAACGTTGAATATAAACTATGGGATCTAGCTATCGCACCAACAGAAATTGAAATTAGAAGTTTTTTAAAAAGCCACAACGGCTTAAGTATAACGTCACCATTTAAGAAATCTTTTGAAAAATGCAATATTCGCTACGAAAATCCCTTTGAAAAAAGAACTAAAATTATAAATACTTTAAAAATTGAGAATGATCAGATAATAGCTACAAACACTGATCATCTTGCCTGTAAAAAACTTTTTAAAATTTATGATCTCAAGTCCGCTGAACAAATCATTGTCTTAGGAAGTGGGGCTATGGCAGAAACGCTAATAGATTTACTTGATTCAGAAGATATTTCATATATTCAATTCTCTAGAAAAAATGATGGCAACCTTAGCGAAGTGGTTTTGTCAGACTATAAAAAGTCATTTTTCATAAATTGCTGTCATAAAAATTTTCATTTTAAAAATACAATTCATCCATCAAATACAGTGTGGGACATGAATTATAATCACTCAATTCACCAAGAACTCTTCACCAAGAAAAAAATAACTTACATAGACGGTAGGGAATTACTTTTAGAACAAGCAAAATTTGCTCTAGGCTTCTGGGGTATATCTTATTAATTTTATTAAAGTCCTGAATATATGTTCCGAATAATTACATATACATAGGACTATATATGATTAGAGAAGAATTTATCGAAGTTGTTACCAACACTGGTATGGCCACATTAAAAGAAATGAGGCAGCTCACCCTAAATAAAAAATTAGATGAGGTAACTGAATTTGAAGTTTTGGGATTTTCTCATTTCGATGAATTAAAATTTGCAAAAATTATTTCTGAAAAATATGCGCTAACATTTATTGATTTAAAAAATGCGAAAGTTTCTGCTGAGACTGTTGCGATGTTAAAGAAAAGAGATATTTTAAAATATAGAGCAATACCAATTCAGAAAAGTGCTTCAAAAATCACGGTCGCTATTTTTGATCCAACAGTTGTAAATTTTAAATCTGAACTGGGTCAAGCTCTATCAAAACCAGTTGAATATATTCTTACTAATATCTCTTCATGGAAATTATTATTTGATGGCGTTAAGGAATCAGTTGAAGATTTACTAGGTACAATAAAAGAAATTAAAGCTGCTGATATGGATGAGGGTGATGGAGCAGCTGTTGATATTGGTGATGATGTAATTACCCTTGTTAATAGACTTTTAGCTGATGCTTTTATTAGAAAAACCTCAGATATTCATGTTGAACCATACGAAAAAGTTTTTAGAATACGTTTTAGAACTGATGGAACTTTAGCAACAGTTATGACTCCACCAAAATCAATGATGCTTCCAATGGTATCTAGGTTGAAAATCTTAGCTCAATTAGATATTTCCGAAAAAAGAAAACCTCAAGATGGAAGGATTAAGCTTTCAGTTGGGGGAAGACCAATCGATTACAGGGTTTCAGTTTGTCCTTGTTTATTTGGTGAAAAAGTCGTTTTGCGACTTCTTGATCAGTCTAATTTACAGCTCGATATGACAAAGCTTGGTATGGAACAACAACAAATTGATACTTTACTTGAAGGGATTAGAAAGCCATATGGAATGTGTCTTGTAACAGGACCAACGGGTTCTGGGAAGACGACAACATTGTACTCTGCACTTTCTGATTTAAATAAAGAAGGTACTAATATCGCGACTGCCGAAGATCCATGTGAATTTAACTTAGAAGGGATAAATCAGGTAAACGTCAGAAAAGAAATTGGATTAACATTTGCGGCGGCACTTAAATCATTTTTACGTCAAGATCCAGATGTAATCATGGTTGGAGAGATTCGAGATTATGAGGTTGGAGAAATTGCAGTTGAAGCTGCCCTTACAGGTCACATGGTTTTATCTACACTTCATACTAACGATGCACCTTCAACAGTTACACGTATGTTAAATATGGGCGTAGAGCCCTTTATGTTAACCGCCGCACTTAACGTTGTAGTTGCCCAAAGACTTTGTAGAAGAATATGTAGTCATTGTAAAACTCAAATACAAGTATCAAAAGAAGAGCTCGTCGCAATTGGATTTTCACCAAAATCTGCAGAAAAAGTAAAAGCCTATAAAGGGGCAGGATGTGATAACTGTGGTGGCAAAGGAAACGCTGGAAGGGTTGCAATTTATGAAGTTTTAAAGATGACTCCAGCATTAAGAGAATTAGTTTTAAAAGGACCTTCTTCAGATGAATTGAAAGCCTTAGCTATAAAAGAAGGAATGAAAACTTTAAGAATGTGCGCTCTAACAAAAGTAGCAATGGGACAAACAACAATTGAAGAAGCCATAGGAAACTCAGCTTCTGATGATTTATAACGAGGTATAATATGAGTGATGATGCAACTAAAACCCAAGTGGTTGGAAATCAACTTCAGATTCAACAACTTTTCAAAGTTATGGTTGATAATGATGCTTCTGATTTACATCTTACCGCTAATTCAGCTCCGGCAATCAGGATTTCCGGTGAGATTGTTAAAGTTAAAGTTGGGATTTTAAAACCAGAAGATACTAAAAGACTAGTTTATCAAGTATTAACTGAAGATCAGAGAAATCATTTTGAAAAAAATTTAGATCTCGATTTTTCATTTGGTATTAAAGGTCTTGCTCGTTTTAGAGCAAACGTATATTTATCCAAAGGTGCAGTTGCAGCTGTTTTTAGAAAGATTCCTACAGAAATTCCAGATTTTAATTCACTTGGAATGCCACAGGTTATTTTAGATATCTGTGATAAGGCTAGTGGCTTGATTCTAGTTACAGGACCTACTGGTTCTGGTAAGTCTACAACTATGGCTGCAATGATAGATCAATTAAATAAACAACACGCGGGCCATATATTAACTTTAGAAGATCCAATAGAATTTGTTCATACACATCAAACATCAATTGTTAATCAAAGAGAAATTGGGAATGATACACAAAATTTTCACAATGCTCTTAAAGCACTTTTACGACAAGATCCAGATATCGTTCTAGTTGGGGAATTAAGAGATGTTGAGACGATTGAAGCTGCTCTTGAAATTTCGGAAACGGGTCACTTAGTTTTTGGAACTCTACACACCAACTCAGCAATAGCTACTATCACAAGAATTATTAACGTTTTCCCAGCAGATAAACAAGAAGCAATTAGGCTTCTACTTTCTTCGGTTCTTCAAGGAATTATTGCTCAGCAATTATGTCCTAAAATTCCAAAAGGAAGATGTGTTGCTCAAGAAATTTTAGTTCCAACTCCAGCAATCAGAAATTTAATTAGAGAAGATAAGATTCATCAACTTTATTCACAGATGCAGGTAGGTCAGGATAAAACCGGAATGATTACAATGAATCAACATTTAAAGAAAAGTCTTGATAAGGGATTAATTAACGCAGAAACTGCAATGTCATATTCAAATAATCCTGAAGAAATGGCCAAAATGCTTGGTCTAAAAGGTGCATTGTAAGAGGATAAATGGGTTTATATAAGTGGGAATGATTTAATGTTGCCAATTAAAAAGTGGAAGGCGATATGGACGAAAAGCTCTGTCTCATATCCACATAGTAGGCG
>CAYGTU010000246.1:0-3760 GCA_964352945.1 uncultured Bacteriovoracaceae bacterium | reverse complement strand
GCATTCAATTGTTGTTACATTAAAAAGAGAATTTAATAAAAAAGTTATCTCTGAAAATAAAATAGAATTATCTAATCAAATGACAATCAACGAGATTAAAGCAAAAAATACAAAATAATGTTTTATGAATAAAGGCCTGTCTTTGGACAGGCTTTTTTTTGGGAGAGTAAAATGAAATTTTTATTAATACTATTACTTTGTCTAAATTCTGCCTTTTCGGAAACGATAGAATTTAATACTAATGAAATAACAAATGTTAAATTCAAAAAAGAAAAGAAAGTTTCGTATCAAGAAATCGAAAAATATAGAGATACTTGCCTGAAAGATGTTACAAAAACTAAGAAGGAATGCAGTGATCAAATTGTAGATTATAAAAAAAATTGTCGAACAATTCCATCACGAAAAGTCTGTGATGATAATTACAAAAAAGTTTGTAGAAATGTAAATAAAATTAGAACTGAATGCAATGATATTACCGATCAAGTCTGCACTGATAAAACATATATAGATACTAAATGTCACACAACTGATCCAGTTACATCATGTAGAGATATAACAAAGTATAGAAAAGATTGTACAAATTCTCCAGATAGAACCGTATGTAGAGATATTACAAAATACAAAAATAATTGCCACACAACTTCACCTACTAGAACCTGTAGAGATGTTACAAAGCATAAGCAGAATTGTAATACTACTGATCCAGTTACATCATGTAGAAATGTAACAAAGACTAAAAAAGAATGTAGTATGACTGCATCTAGACAAGAATGTTCAAATGTAACCAAGTATAAAGATGTTTGTTCAGATAAACCAGGTGATAAAGTCTGCAAGCAGGTGCCTGGACCTCAGGTATGCACAACTATTCCAGCAAAACAACAATGTGTTGATAGGCCGGCAAAAAAAATATGCAAAAATATTAATGGAAAACAAGTTTGCTCTGACATACCTGCTAAAAAAGTTTGCACAGATATAGCAGCTAAGAAAATATGCAATGATGGCCCAATGAGACAGCAATGTACTACAGGCCCTAGTAAAAGAGTTTGTTTAAAACAACCGTATACTGATCGCGTTTGCAAGACTATCCCAGGTCAAAATGTATGTAGAGATGTTAATTATACTGATAGAGTTTGCAATACCATTCCAAGTAAGACCGTATGCAAAGATGTAGCCTATACTGATCAAGTTTGTGATACGCAGCCTGGTAGACAAGTTTGTGATAAAGTGGCGTACCAGGATAGAGTTTGCTCGACTGTTCCAGGAGAAAGAACTTGTAGAGATGTAGCTTATACTGACAATGTATGTACTACAATTCCAGGAAAGCAAGTATGTAAAGACATACCTATAAAAAAACGTGAATGCCAAACAATTGTTATCGATACTGTATGTAGAGAAATTCCTTATACAGATAGTGTTTGTACAGATGTAAATAAGCCAATTTGTAAAACAATCCCTTCAAGTCAAGATTGTCGTGATATTCCGATCTATAAGAATATTTGTAAGGATGTTGATTACCAAGTTAGTGAACCATATTCATGTGAGAAATCTAAGTTAGTAACCAAATTTAA
Organism: uncultured Bacteriovoracaceae bacterium; assembly: GCA_964352945.1. Lineage (GTDB taxonomy): Bacteria > Bdellovibrionota > Bacteriovoracia > Bacteriovoracales > Bacteriovoracaceae > CAYGTU01. Next base: position 2,192 of record CAYGTU010000246.1, on the reverse strand, counting down.
AACACAAGTAAATTGGGTTAATGTTAAGGCCATAGTTTCTGGCAAGATTGATGCATTGTTCACAGCAGATGCTTTAATAGATGATCAATTAGAGCTAAAACTTAACAACGTAAAGTCGAATAATTTAGATGCAATCTTAATATTAAAAAATAAACAAATTGAACAGAATATTACTACTGTCGGAAAAGACATAAGCTATCTGTATGAACTTGAAATAGACAGCAAAAAAAGAATTGAAAGTTTTGATGGACTTGAACTTAATGTGGTTGAATTAAACAAAAAGAATAAAACCTTAGAATTGGGATTTAATAAAATATTTGAAATTTCCGATCAAACAAAACTAAAATTGATTCTTAGAAAACTAAAAATTTTTAGTAATAATGTTAAAGAGAACTATTCTATCACACTAAATAAGCACCAGCTCTTACAAATGAGTGGAACAAATCTTAAGGTAGATCTTAGTAAAAAGATAAAAAAAATAAAAGGCAAGTATAGTTTAACAGTTTCTATTCAAGATAAATTTGGAAAGGAAATACTAAGTACTCACAATATTAGTATAGACACTGAGTTTAGTAGAAGCAAATTGAAACCAAGAAAATAATATGAATTCATACTAAAGAGCTACTTAAGTGGCTCTTTAGTATGGGCCTTTAGAAAGTGATAGGTAATTACTTGGTGAGAGTAATATAATTTTTCCATAAGTCCAAAGTCTAGTTTCATTTCATCTTTATATTTTTCGCTTAAGAATGACACTTTATTTCGGTTAAGTATTCTACTCTTGTATATAAGGATGTCTTTAGCATTTAGAGAAAGATTTTGTTTTTTATCAAATATAGATTCACCTAATGTATAATAATCCGAATGAGTAGCAAGTTCACTCAAAGTTGGCGAAATATCAATGTGAGATAGATTGATATCTTTGTTATAAGCAAATTCAGTTCTTAACTTTGAAGGTATGTATAAATAAAAGGGAACAGAAAATTTATTTAAAACATCTTCTTCGTCAAATACTCGACCTGTCCAGAAACTATGGTCACCTGTAAAGGCGATAATAGTATTATCTTTTAGTGCTGAATTTTTTATAGAATCAATAAATTGTGATACTTGATAATTTGAATATTGTAGTGTTTTAAAACGATTTTCAACTAACTCTTTTTCTCTGAAATAAATTTGTTTTATATTACTCGGTTGTTTAAGTGACAAAGATTTGAAATCTTTAGGGACTTCGTAGGGAGGGTGATTAGTTGTTGTTAATATAGTGATAAAATTCTTTTTGCCAAAGTTAATATTTTCTTTTAGATACTTAAAGATATACTCGTCATACACTCCCCATTCATTTCCGATGTCTTTTATTTGAGGGTATCTTTTCTTAATTGTTTCGCCACCGATAACATTTTTATATCCTTGTATGGACATATACTTGGCGAGATTTCTCCAGCCTAATTTTCCCCCATAGATGTAACTTGTCTCAAAGCCATCATTTTTAAAGGCCAAATTAACTGAGCTTTTTAGAGTAATTGATGAAAAAGGTCCCTCTGAAATATAACGCATATTTTTAATAGGGACTAAAGAGGTTTGTATCCCTAGCACCGATCCAATAGTTCCATTATCAGCAGGAAGCATATTGGTATAAAAATAGTCTTCACTTATATGCTTTTCTAGTCCAGCGAGTATGTTAAATGAATTGCTATGAAAGGGAATAATATGAGATCCAAAACTTTCCATGATAATTAAAATTACATTTTTAATACCATTGGATTTCATTGAATTAGAATGTTTCAGAGTTTCAATAAGATCTGGTTTTATATCTTCAAATTTTTGTGAATAAGCCTCTTTTATAGTTTTAAATTTATATTGTTTTAAAATATCAAACTTCTTACCTGCATATTTGTTTCTAAGTCGAATTGTTTTATTGAGAGATATTATTCCAGGTAAAGACAAATCATTGTAAAATTTATTATCTGAAAACTGTGTGTCTTCCGTTGAGATGGCAAGCCTGTTAAATGATCCTCTGTGCCCAAAATACAAAAAGGGAAGGAGTAAAAATAAAAATATATAAGATGTCTTTTTTGAATTAATCAATTGATCTGGATAGTTCAGCTGTAAGCTAAACTTATATACTTTAAATAGAATTATATTGAAGAGAATAATACCAGAAAAAATTAAAAATAGATTATAGTTTTTGTGAATAG
>CAYGTU010000245.1:0-3853 GCA_964352945.1 uncultured Bacteriovoracaceae bacterium | reverse complement strand
TTCTTCATATTTAATTCCTTTTTAGTTTAAACTGATATTCTTTTGTGCTTACACTTGATTCAAATAATCCACTTAAAATATCTACTTGAGAAATTTCATTTGAACGAATACTTTGTGCTAAAACTCTGGCCCTATTATTTATAATCGAATTGTCGCTAACGCTCAGATCATCAGATAACATAAGTTTAAAAATATTTTTACAAGACTCAGATATGATCTTAATCAAGCCTTTTTCTATATCTGGCTTATATCCTTCAATCGTGCAACTTACAGCACTGTTACTTACCCTTGGGTTTTCAAGTTTAATGTGTAGATTCAAAGCTAAATTTTCAAGCTCATAGTTAATTTCATCTAATGTTCTTGTTCTGTCTGAGAAAGTAATCGGAATGCTCGCTGCTAACTCAGCCTTTATTACGAAATCAATATCATCTACGGTCAGATCTCCTGAAAAAACACCTTCGATAGCTTTAATGAAATGCTTTCTTTCATTAAGGTCTTTTTCCATTTTCTCTGACCATTCTCTTTGGTTATCATTCTGAGCATTGATTTGTTCTCTTGCTCGAATATCTTCTTGTTCTGCCAATCTGTCATCGCCGCCTTTACTGCAAGAAAACAATGTTAAAATTGCAAATGTAAATAAAAGTATTTTTTTCACAAAGAACTCCTGTTTAAAACAACTCTTCAAAAGCAGTTGTATTTCCGTCTATTAATATTATTTTTCCATATGTATTTAAAACATCATTTTCAGTCTCAAATTTTGATTTTAAGAATTCAATTTGCTGTCGGTGAGACTCAATAGTCATAGAGATTGACACCACTCCTCTAGCAAAGAGTTTTTCAACCTTTTGATGTTTCTTTTCAAGTTCTTCCAACCTTGGCATATTTGATAAAGTTGATAAAGATCGCTTGAACTTTGTTAGTAGATTTGATCGTTCTACTTTTAACATTGTCTTCTTATTGTCAGATGTAACTTTTTGGGAGGACACACCCTTCAATGCATTTAATTTCCCACCATCATTTGTTTGAAATAGTGGCAATGCAAAAGAAACTGAAACTCCTGCTGAAATAAATTCATCATTACCTTGTCCCTGATATTCAAATGTAGGGCCGATTGAAATATTCGAATAACCTAAAGATTTTTGAACTTCTAACTCGCCTATGGCCAAATCAACTTTAAAATCCTCAAGTTTTAAAAGCCCAACTTCCTCTGAATGCTGCTCACTTAACTTAATATCCTTATATTTTAAATACTCATATACTGGACTAATTTTTTCACAATTCGATAAAAATGAAATTTTACCAACAAGCAAAGTCTTTTCATTTTCCAAGTCATTAAGCTCTGCTTTATAGCCATTAGATGCCAGACGTAGAGTAGAAAGTGAGACTGTTTCTTCTGGATTAAGTCTTTTTCGAGAAGATAATTTTCTAATGATTTTATCAAATGTATGAATTGCTTCTTTTACGGCATCAATTGTGACATTTAACTGAGCAACTCTTTGATATCCTTTAGAAGCACTAAAATTAGAATTAAAAAGAGAAAGATCTATTTCTGCTCCTTTTAACTTATTAAAGCTTTTAGCTTTTGCCAGCCTCTTATCTCTTTTTGAACCAAACTCAACAATATGTTTTGCTGTAAGTGTGTAGGTGTTCAGTTCCAAGCCAAATTGATCCCCTTTAAGGTATTCAAAATCAAGCTCTGGATTAGGCCTTTGTTCAGCAATATCTATAGAACTAGAGGCCGTTTCTTTTCTTTTAACGGCTTCTTGGAGCAAAGGCCCATTAGACTTTACCCTTCTATAAAAATCCTTAATATTCTTAATGTCACAAGCATCTTGTGCAAAAGTGACATTACTAAGAAGCAACAGTGTTGCTAAAAAGTATGCATACATAAAATTATCCTCAATTAGTTAATCAATACGTTAAAATAGAATGTTGATTAAGCAATTGGAGGACGATTAATGTCATTAAAATAATTAAGAGTTTTTCCTACTTGATACATAGGATGTGATAAATATATTATTGATATATTTGGCTTCGTTTCTAGCAGTGTTGAACCGATTATTACATTATGTGAATGCCCAAGATGACAATTATGATCATCTCCATCAGAATCATGGTGTTGAGTATCACTAGACGAATGAAGGTCAACATCAACACAGCTAATCTGTGACTCACAAGTGCTCAATTCTTCTTCAATTAATGAAGCAGAAGTAAAATCTGTGAAGATCGTGAATATGAGTAATAACATCATTATTAATTTCATCTTACTAATACCTATATAACACTATCGGTTATTTTGCAATTAAATGAAGTTAATTGACATAGAATTTACAATTGTATGGTCTGTTTAATGATTTAAGCTCGTTAGTTTTTGGTCAAAAAAAATCGCCTAAACCTCAATCCGAAGTGGATGGTGGTTTAGACGTGTGTTCGTCACGCATCTGGTTTGGTGGAGCTGGTCGGAATCGAACCGACGTCCAAAACAACTTTCATACGAGGGTACTACGTGTGTAGTCACATTGGAGCGAGTGACGGCTGTGAGTGCCTAGTTAAACACACAAAACTCGGTGATCTTTTTATGGAGTCTTCCCGACTTTACTCCACGCAATTTTTAAAGAACTGCTAAACTTTGTTGCGTGATTCTGTTTGTCGGCACACGCGCCTCAAATACTGTAATAGTCGTAGACTATGCAGCCATTGCGAAATCTGATTCGCCTAATAAAGTGTGGTCGAATTTTTACTGGGCCTTTCGACCAACCCAGACACGCACCCAAGACTTCTATTGCCTTGTCGAAACCAGGGCAGCCCCATATTTTCTCCAAAGTACTTATTTCCTGGAAAGGATAATATAGCATTATTTGTAGTTAAAATCTATGGCTTCTTGCTATATGAAAAAGTGAGGGGAAGCCGAAGCCTCCCCTCGGATTAACGTAATAAACTATAAAGTGACCAAATAATATTAATCACCAATAGCATTACATTAATCAATGATGCTGTTTCCTCATCCATAAGGACTCCTTCTAGGCAAGTCTTCCTTGGCCTTAAAGGGTTGGAAACAGGTCAAAATTCTAAAAATTTGAAAAAAATATTTTTCATGCTAAAATCTAAAAACCTGAGTACGCACATTAGTTGCTACGCTAATTATGATGCTGTTAAAAAAAGCTCCCTTTATTGGGAGCTTTTTTATTTCTGCAAACTTAAAAAAAATTAGAGATTTCTAAAATATTGAATTAATTGATTATTAAATTGTGTGGATGAAATTTTGAATTAAAAGGTTGGAAACAGGTCAAAATTCTAAAAATTTGAAAAAATTATTTTTCATGGTAAAATTTAAAAACTAGGTTGAAAATTAGTTCCTACGTTGATTAATTTGGCTGTTAATCATAAAAAGCTCCCAATAAAGGGAGCTTTTTTTATTGGTGCCAATTGAAAAAACTATTTTCCATGGCAAACTTGAAATTTTTAAATTATCTGATTATTGGCACTCCCAATCAGTTGAGGCACAGAAAATAAAAAGAATAATAAACCCTAATAAAGTAAACAATAAGAGAGCACCAACTACTCCACCCACCACATATGCAATAATAACAAGCACAGTCGCTTGAACTGACTGAGATGAACCTTGATACATTCTACCTGTTTCATCCATATTAAGTTTAACTTCGATTAGAAGGCTTCTTAAAAAATCTTCATAACTGCTTGACTCTATCTTTAAGTCATTTAATTTCTCAAGATTATAAGCTTTCATATTTTCGAGTTTATTTAAAGCTTGCTCTTGTTTTGAAAACTCAACATTTTTATAGATCTGATTTAATGCAAGTTTGTATTGCTTTTCTAAAGCTTTTTGATGTTT
>CAYGTU010000244.1:0-3867 GCA_964352945.1 uncultured Bacteriovoracaceae bacterium | reverse complement strand
GCCCTTCTGAGTTTAACTTCTTTTTGAAAATTTTTTCTAATTTTGCTAATTACTTGTCTTTGAGTTCTGTTATGTTTTTCGTCTCCAAAACTAAGTTTTGCAACTTCTTTTGAAACAGCTTCGAGCATTTTATTTCGATCATCAAAAAGTTCTTTTTCAAACTTAACAATTTTTTCATAGCGCTCTTTTGACTGAGTCTTTTGTACTTCAATTGTATTTAAATTAAACTTAGAAAATTCTTCTGAAAATTCTTTTCTAACTTGATCATCAATTTCTTTTTTTGTTGATGCAAAACTTAAACTGCTCATTATTAAAATCAATACCAATAAATTTTTCATTGAAACCCTTGTATTAAATTTTGGCGATCTCTAGGTCGCAAAGTAGACAATACTTCTCCTGAATACCCAATGAAAAGTATTTTACAAAATATTGTAAACTTTTTACTTTTTTCAATTGGAGTTTTTGCTGGGTAAGAGTATTATATTAGTATAATTAATTTAATAATTTCAAAGGATTACATTGAGTAAAACTAAATATATTGGAATTTTTTCCTCAATACTACTTGTGGCGTTACTTTTGACTTGTTTTGCTAACTCATTAAATCAAAATGATTCTTCCCAAAATAATTATGATTCTAGTGATGTTACCTTAATCAAACGTATTATAAGCGCTGAGTCAAAGTAGGCTTCCCCCCGAAAACTTGTTACAATTCAAAACTAAAATAATATTTTTTAAGGAAAAATCATGGATAAAAATAAAATCGAAGCGCTTGAATATCACTCAAAAGGAAGACCTGGAAAGATTGAAGTTATAGCAACAAAAGAATGTGTTACAGCTAAAGATCTTTCTTTAGCCTATTCACCAGGTGTTGCCCATCCATGCTTAGACATTGCTGCCAATCCTGATGATGTTTACAAATATACGGCCAAAGGAAATCTTGTTGCAGTTATTTCTAACGGTACTGCAGTTTTAGGCCTTGGTGATATTGGCCCACTAGCTAGTAAACCAGTTATGGAAGGTAAAGGCGTTCTCTTTAAAAAATTTGCTGATGTTGATGTTTTCGATATTGAAGTTAATGAAACTACTGTTGAAGGAATGATTGCTGTAGTAAAAGCACTTGAGCCTACATTTGGTGGAATTAACCTTGAAGATATTAAGGCACCTGAGTGTTTTGAAATTGAAGAAAGATTAAAAGAAATGATGAATATACCTGTTTTCCATGATGATCAACATGGAACTGCCATTATTGCGAGTGCTGCTTTTATTAATGCTCTAGAAATAACAAAAAAAGATATTAAAAAAGTTAAAGTTGTTTTTAGCGGAGCTGGAGCAGCGGCAATTGCATGCGCTAATTTAATGATCTCTCTAGGTGTTGATAGAAATAACTTAACAATGTGTGATTCAAAAGGTGTTATTCATAAAGGTAGAGATAAAGGCATGAATAAGTATAAAGATGCTTTTGCTCTTGATACTAAAAATAGAACTCTTGCCGACGCCCTTGATGGAGCTGATGCTTTTATTGGCTGTTCAATGAAAGGTCTCGTCACTAAAGCAATGGTTAAATCAATGAATAAAGATCCGATCATTTTTGCTATGGCAAACCCTGATCCAGAAATTATGCCTGAAGAAGTTGCTGAAGTAAGAAATGATGCAATTATGGCAACTGGAAGAACTGATTATCCTAACCAAGTAAATAACGTTCTTGGCTTTCCATTTATTTTCAGAGGGGCACTTGATGTAAGGGCAACTAAGATAAATGAAGACATGAAACTTGCTGCTGTTTATGCTTTATCTGAATTAGCTAAGGAAGAAGTTCCTGAAGAAGTAAAACGTGCTTATGGTAATAAAGAATTTGTTTTTGGTAAAAATTATTTAATTCCAAAACCATTTGATAAAAGAGCGCTCACGAGAGTTTCTCCTGCTGTTGCAAAAGCAGCTATGGATTCAGGTGTGGCTCGAGTTCAAATTGATGACTTAAAAGAATACGCTAGATACCTTGAAGGAAGATTAGGTCACGGCGCAGACTTTATGAGAAGCTTAAGAGAAAGAGCTCACAGTCAAGGTAAAGCTCGACTAGTTTTCCCAGAAGGAAATAATCAAAATATTTTAGTGGCAGTTTCTGAACTAGTTAAAGAAAATATTATCGAACCAATAATCCTTGGAAAACCAGAAGTAATAAAAGAAAAAATTGCTCGTTGGGGAATAGAAGGACTTGATGATGTAAAAATAATTTGTCCTGAATTTTCTGAGTACTACCCAACTTTTGTTGATTATTACCATAGTGAAAGACAGAGGAAAGGTGCTTCGCTTGCACTTGCAAAAGAACTAATGATGAGAGGAAGTTATTTTGGACCAATGCTTGTTAGAGAAGGATATGCTGATGGTATGATTACCGGAGCAAATTCAAATTACCCTGAATGCATAAAACCCATAATGAGAGTTGTTGGGGAGCAGTCAGGAAAAAGCTCTGGTATAAGTATTGCTATTTTTAAACATAAAATTTTATTTCTAGCTGACTGTACGGCACAAGTTGATCCTGATTCACAAGATCTAGCAATGATTGCTTCAAACACTGCTGAGTTATTCCAAAGATTAATGCTAAGAGATCCACGAATTGCTTTTTTAAGTTATTCAAGTTTTGGATCAAATAGAACTGGTTCAGCTAAAAAAGTTTCTAAAGCTGTTGAACTTGCAAAAGAAATGATGCCTAATCTCCAAATTGACGGTGAAATGCAAGCGGATGTAGCTGTTAATCACAGAATCCTAAGTTCTATGTTTAGCTTTGCTGAACTTGATGACTCAGCTGATATATTAATTTTCCCTGAACTAAACTCAGCTAATATTACTTATAAAATACTACGTCAGTTAGCTGATTGTACCGTTATTGGTCCAATCTTAGTTCCACTTAATCACTCTATAAATATTGTTCAAAGAACTGCTACAATTCAAGAGATTATTGATATGAGTGTTATTACTTCTGTTATTAGCAAACAACTAAAGTGTATTGAATAAAGGAAATTTATGAGCTTTCAGAAAAAAATTATCAAAACAGAAAAAGCACCCGGTGCTGTTGGAACTTACTCTCAAGGTGTAGAACATAATGGTGTTTATTATTTTTCAGGACAAATTGGACTAGATCCAGTTTCAGGACAAATGGTAAAGGGTTTTCAAAAGCAACTTGATCAAGTGATGAGCAACATTGATGCACTTTTAGAAGCAAGTTCAATTACGAGAGAGCATATAATTAAAACAACAATATTTTTAACCGATCTAGAGAATTTTTCAAAAGTTAATGAAGCTTATATAAATTATTTCGAAGAGCCCTATCCAGCAAGAAGTTGTGTGGAAGTTCCAAACCTTCCTAAAGGTGCTCAAGTAGAAATAGAGGTAATTGCAGCAAAAAAATGATTCTTTCTAAAAAGTATATGTTTGAAACAAAATCAACGAGATTAAAACGATTTGCTATAAACGCAATCATCGTATCTTTTATTTCAATTACATTACTTTCTGGAATTTTTATCTCTATACCTATTTATGCGAATAATCAGAATACAATTACTCAATCCTTTTTACTAAAGGAATCCCCTGACCTAATAGCCGTATACACCGGGGATTCAGGACGGATTGAGACAGCTATTGAGTTAGCCAAAAAATATCCAAGTGCGAAGCTTTTTATTTCTGGTGTTTACGAGAAAAACTCTTATTTATCCCTCTTAAATAAGCAGATTAAAAACCAAGATCATTTAATAGAAGATCAAAAAATAAATGCTGAGCTTGATTATAAGTCTAAAAACACTTTAGAGAATGTTCTCTCTACCAAGCGATATTTAGAACTATCAGCTAAATATAAAAATATTATTATTGTTT
>CAYGTU010000243.1:0-3891 GCA_964352945.1 uncultured Bacteriovoracaceae bacterium | reverse complement strand
CACATCACCAACAAAACTTTAGAAAGAAAATTTACAATAGAGAAACCTCACATTTCGTTGTAGCTGGCGATTTATCAAAAAAAGAAAAAATCATAAATATAATAAATAAATATGAATTACCCACTGGCGAAATATCACAATTCCCTAAATTTAAATTAACAAACAAACCTAAAGTTCATGTTCATAAAAAAGATGTAAAACAAACAGTAGTAACTTTAACTATTCCTGCTCTTGACTATAATAATATAAATGCTCCCGCTGAAGATTTAGCTTTAAGCTGCTTGTGTCATGGCGAAATGTCACGTTTTTATAAGGCACTTGTAACAGAAAGTTCAATTGCTAGTAGCATCTCTGCTTCAACGATGTACTTTGCTGATGGTGGTGTTCACTTTATTCGTTTTTCATTCCCGTACAAGAATGCAAAAAAGTTTAAGGCTAAATTCTTAAGTGTATTTAAAGAAATGATCCGTGATGGTTTGGATTCAAAAGAGGTAAGAAAAATAAAAAGTCAGTACGTTGCTTCTAAAATATATGAAAAAGAATCTATTGAGTCATTTTCATTCGCTCTTGGTCATGGCTTTGCTCAAAATGGAGATATTCACTGTGAGCAAAAGTTTATAGATCAATTGGGCCATGTATCAACTAGTGAAGTTAATAATAAAATTAAAGAAATTTTTAAAAGAGATATTCACACAACAATTCAAATCCCACAGGAAAATGACTCCACTTCTATAAAAATGGAGTTTGAAAAGTTTAGTGCTGATATTTCTAAAACTTTTAAAACTTTAAAAACTCAAAAAAATAAGAAACTTGAAGTTGTTTCTAAATTTGACCCGGAAGCAAAGCTTATAGAGATCAAATCTGGAATAAAACTTTTATATAGACAAAATAAAATGACTCCAACCTTTGTTTTTCATAGTTATTTAAAAGGTGGGTTAAAAAATGAAACCAAAGAAAACAATGGTATCTTTCACTTAATTGCAAAAATGATGACTTATGGAAATAAAGTAGATAATTATCAAAAATTAAAAATTGGTTTAGAAAACATGTCCGCTTCACTGAATGGTTTTTCAGGAAAAAATGCTTATGGACTCACTCTACATGGCCAAACAAAAGATTCACACAAATTATTCAAGAATTTTTTTGAAACGTTAATGATGCCATCAAATCCTGCCGCATATTTAAAACATGAGAAAGAAATAGTTTTACGGTCATTAGAAATTCAGAGTCAAGATCCTGTTAAACAATGTTTTAAAGAATTTAATAATCTTATTTTTAATTCACATCATTATTCATTATCATTAATGGGATCTGAAAAAAGTGTAAAAAAAATAACTGCTAAAAAAATCACCGATACACACAGCAATTTATTAAAAAGCTCTGATCTTCTTTTTACTTATTGTGGAGACATGGACCTTGAAGATTTACTAGAACTGATTAATCCATACTTAAATAAGCTAAACGCTAGAAAATCTAAAAAATACTCAATTATTAAAGCAAAATCAAAGCTTGGAAAAGAAGTTATTATTCCATTTAAAAGAGAACAAACACAGATTTTCATTGGAACAAAAGCTTTCTCAATTACGGAAAAAGAAAATCTTTACTTAAAAGTTTTAACGGCTTATTTATCCGGCCAGTCTTCTGACCTCTTTGTAGAAGTCAGAGATAAAAAGGGGCTTTGTTACGCTGTTCAACCAGTCCATCATACAGCTTTAGAAGATGGTTATTGGGGAATTTATATTGGCGCAGGTAAAGAAAAAACAGAAGCTGCAATTGAAGCTATACATTCTGTTTTAAACAAAATTGCTGATAACGGTTTTAGTAAAATTGAGTTTTCCAGAATTATGAAAATGATTAAAGGTCAAAACATGATTAACATTCAAACTAATGATGACTATGCAAATCACTACTCTATTCCTATACTTCACAATCTAGGAATAGATTACCCTCATAATATTATTACTCAAATGGATAAAATTAAAGTAGAAGACTTAAATAAATTTCTAAAGAAATTTATAAATTCGAAATGGATTACAGTTAAGGTAGGTGATATAGCTAGTTAACTAGCTATATTGCTCATCTCAAATAGATAAAGATTTTTATCTTCTTCAAGAATATTTTCTATTAATAAGTGCTTTTGTGAGTCTGATTTATCAATAGAAGCTAAACAATTAAGGTGAGAACTCACGAGATCAAAACAAGTCTCTAGTCCTTTAAAAAAATTCGGAAAATTCATACAATTAAAATTTAAATCATTAATTCTGGAATAAGCAATTTTACCAAGATCTTTATATGGTTTTCTATCTACAATTTTTTTCTCAAGACTTTTTGCAAAATACCCACTTAATAAAAGTGAGATATCTCCTACTTCTTTAAGCATTCGAATTTTTTCTTCTTTTGCTTTAAAATTTGCACTTAAAAGCATTTCACCTAATATTTTTTCTCTCACGCCTTTTTCTGAAAAATTATATAATTTTTCACTTGTAGAATAGTTTTGTAAAATTTTTGAGGAATAAAATAGAAACTCTTGTGGAAGTGGGCATTTAGCAACTCTATTAATTGCAATTAGCTCTTCAAAAAAGAAAGAATCAAGATTATGGACCTTAATAATTGCCATCAAATCTCCTCCATAGTTAATTATAACATGAAGAAATCTAAGGCGATGAGCAGAGTGGAAAAAACAACCAGTATATATATATTTTCAATAACTTAGACTATTCAATCTCAATCATCAGTTGACCAACTTCTAGTGCTTGGCCTTCTTTAACAAGGATAGAACTAATAACTCCATCCTTAGTGGATTTAATTTCATTTTCCATCTTCATTGCCTCAAGAATTAAAAGAGTATCACCTTTTTTAACTTCGGCACCTACACTAGTAATAACCCTAACAACTTTACCTGGCATTTGTGTGACAAGATCACCCTCTTTAGAGTTTGAAATGCCACTTGGCTTATAGCCCTTATAGATCTTATAAACCTTAGAATTAAGAACCGTTGTTTCTATAGTGTTTTGAACTGCAAGCTTCTGCCAAGAAATATTATCTAGAGAAATAAACATTTTATGAGCAATTTTTTTAATAAAATAATAATTCCCTTCAAATACGAATTGTTTTGTACCTGTATCTGAACGCCCCTGATAGGTAAAATCAATTTTATGTTCGTTACTTTCTGAATCAATTAAATAATATCTCATAATCTACTCGCTTCAAAACCCAAGATTTTTGTTACCAATTGATCAATTTTCACATCTTCAATTACTTTTGCAAATGAATGATCAGCTAGGTAACTTGTTGAATAAATACCTTTAACAAAATCTTTTTCTTTTAAAATATTCTTATGAAGTTCAATATTTGTTTTTAACCCTTCTATCTTTAAGTTTTCAATAGCATTTGAAATTTTTCTTAAAGCTACAGCTCTATTTAATCCATATGAAACTAATTTTCCAATCATAGGATCAAAATCGGGTGTAATTTCATGGCCCACAAAAAAAGCATAATCAAACCTTATTCCCTGAGGAAAAGTTGTCTCAAAACCTAATATTTTTCCTGGAGCTGGAAGCATTGTAACAGGATCTTAAGCACAAATTCGGCATTCAATACTATGACCTCTAAGCGTGATATCATCTTGAGATTTAATATCTAAATCATCCCCAAGAGCAGCTTTAATCATATTGGCCACAAGATCAACACCTGTTATTTCTTCAGTAATTGGATGTTCAACTTGAATTCGTGTATTCATCTCGAGAAAATAAAATTGCTTATCTTCTCCCATGATAAATTCAACTGTACCCGCTGAATCATAATTCACCGCACGAGCTAAATTAACAGCTGTTTCGCAAATACTTTTTCTCGTTTCAGAATCAGTTCCTATAAATGGAGAAGGTGCTTCTT
>CAYGTU010000242.1:0-3911 GCA_964352945.1 uncultured Bacteriovoracaceae bacterium | reverse complement strand
TACCAACTGGAGCAATTTGTTTTGTGATTAACTGAAAGGTGCCCCTTTTAGCATAAACACTAATGGAACCGAAGGCTTGAATTTTGTCGCCATTTTTAATTTTATTAACAAAGCTATTTTTGATTGCATCAAACTTAAATAAAGCACACGAAAGAGAACTCTCCGAATCAGATAATGTGAAATAAACATGACCTGAAGCCGCTTTTGATAAATTTGATATTTCCCCCACGACAACTTGAGAAGTAAAATTTGACTCAAGATCATCTTTAATTCTTGAGACTAACTCTGTAATGGTCTGTGGTTTACTCATAAAGTGCCATGCCCCCGCACTAGATTAATTTAATTTTTTAAAGGCACCGTATGATTCGAGTATTTTAATCGCTTGTAAGACTTGATAATCTTTTTTAGGATCGTGCTTTTGAAAAATCTCATCGGCATCTTCATTTTTATTCTTCTTATCTCTTTTTTCTTTTTTACTTCTCTTTAAAGCTGCTATCCTCTTTTTACGCTCTTCACTTTCTTCAGCTTCTCTAAGTTTTTTCTCTTCTTTTGTTTCAATTGTAGCTGTTAAGTGATTTCTGAGATCTTTTTCTCTAAGATATGAATCTTCTTTAATATTTTCATCAAAAGTTTCAAAATCTAAATTCTCTAAATTTACATCAGGTGTAATCCCTATTGCTTGAATCTTTCTTTTTAATGGAGTCATGTACTGAGCTATCGTTAACTTTACACCCACTTTCTCATCTAATGGAACAACTGTTTGAACTGAACCCTTCCCGAAAGATTGCGAACCTGCTATCAAAGCTCTTTTATGATCTTGCAAGGCCCCTGCTACAATTTCTGAAGCTGATGCAGTTGAACCATTGATCAACACAACAATTGGTGTCTCTAAATCTTTATAACCTGTTTTTTTCACATATCTAATATCTTTATTTGTTTGATCCCTAGATTCAGTAGAAACAACAACTCCTTCTTTTAAAAATAGTGAAGCAATACTAACTGCTTGATCTAAAAGTCCACCTGGATTCGATCGAAGGTCTAAAACTATCCCTTTAATTCCACCACTCTTTTTAGCCTGTTTTTTTAAGTCTTCCATTGCATCAACTAAAGATTCAGTACTGTGATTCTGGAAGGCAGTAAGTCTCATGAAAGCAAAATTATTTGAAAGTAATTCATATTTAACTGGTTTTACTTTGATCTGCTCTCTAACAACATCAAAGTGCTTTATCTCTGATTCTCCCTCACGACTAATCCCAAGAGTTAATTTTTTACCAGCTTTACCTTTCATTTTCTCTATCGATTTATCAAGAGTTAAACCTAAAATCGATTCATGGTTAATTTCAACAATTTTATCTTTAGCTTTTAACCCTGCTTTAAATGCTGGGGTGTCATCAATGGCAGTAATGATATAAAGATAACCATCCTTAGAAGTTACCTCAATACCAATCCCACCAAATTCACCGGAAGTATCATTTTTCATACGCTCAAATAAATCTTCATTTAAGTAAGCACTATGAGGATCAAGAGTATTCATCATTCCTGCAAGAGCTCCTTCAATAAGCTTTTGAGTGTCTACATTTCTATAATATTGATTTTGAATCATACTAAAAACTTTATTAAAAAGTTCTAACTGTTCAAATTTTGATTTTTTATCTTTTGTAAAAGCATTTAAACTTGCAAGCATTACAATCGCTATAACTGCCAATCTCATATATACCCTTTATATTATTTTTAAATTTTAACTATACTATTTTTATCTAACCACATAACTGTATTTTGAGCTTTATTCTTCTTTCTTACTTCAAAATACAATTGCTTATCCTTATCTCCAGTTGCTTTCTTAGTGTAACCTAATACATCACCTGTTTTTAGTTGGTCATCTTTTTTAACTCTTACATCTAAATCACCTAAGAAGACTGTTTTAATATCTTTCCCATGATCGATCATCACAACGTTTCCATAATGTGGAATATCTCCAATATATATAACCTTCCCATCAGCTGCTGATTTTACCGGCATCACTTCTCTAAAAGAATATGTAATCCCTTTCTTATCTGCTTTATAATCAAGGAAGTGATCTAACGGGGTACTTAATTTAAACTCAGTAGAAACTTTTGTTGAATTTTTTAGCTTACTAATTTTTTTGTTAACTTCTTCTTTTTCTATTTTAGTTTCAAGCATCTTTCGTTTTTCTTCATTCTCCAAATAAACTTCAGCGATGCGTTTTTTTTCTTCTTCCAAGTTAAGAATTACTTGGTATAAGTTTTTCTCATCATCTTTTATTTGTGCTAACTCTGATTGAAGTCTATTTAAAGATTCCTTAAATTCAACACTTCTTTTTAGTGTTTGTTCGAGATCTTTATTTTCATTTTTTAGAATTTTTGTATACATCGTTTTGTTATATAAAAACTCACCTTCTTCATCTTCATCAATACTATTAATATAAAGTTTCTCGAGTAAGTGTTTAGAGTTGTTCTTTTTCTTATCGATAATTGAAATATTTTCGATTAGTTGATCATCTAGAGACATCATCATATTTTCGATCGATTTAATTTTCTCTAATTTGGAAATATACTTTCCATTTTTACTACCAATCTTTTTTTCTAATGAATTGATTTCAGCCTTTAGTTCAGAAAGCTTTGAATCATAAGTTGCTAAATCATTCTCTAATTTTTTTACGCTATAATCTTCAATCTTAGAAGAGTGACTGATTGGAACTACTAAAAAAAAAGTAAGATAAAAAAAAAGTAATCTCACCTATTGTCTCTCCATTTAATTTCTTTAAGTAAGAAAAGATTCATTAACGCAAGTGGAACAATAGCTATTATTGTATTTGAAAATTCAAACGTTAAATCAATGGCACTTAAACATAATAAGGGAAACAGAGCGCAAAATTCAAAGATTAGAAATACTTTTATTTTAACATTTGATTTTCGTTGAAACTTCTCAGCTAAGTAAATTTCATTTCCAATTGCTGTGGAAATAGTAAAGAAAAGGACGAACCATAGAGTTGAAAAAAATACAGAAATAGCCGTTGAAACTCTTTAAAGGAAACTTACTTAAAATGAATTTTTATTATCAATTCCACTTTTTCTTTTAAGGCTTGAAAGAGTTAACGAGCTCTCCCCCACAACCCTTACTAAATATTCTTTTATTAGAGCAAGTGAACTCGCATTTATATTATTAGCTAGAGAAACTTTTAAAACTTGGTAGTCAGTTGAGGCTACCTCTTTAGGAAGATCCAATTCTACATTACTTAAAGTTTCTTTAAGTTTACTTTGTAGGCTTGTCGATGGAGTTATTGTTACTTTCGTTACCCCAGGTAAATTAACCATCTTATGTCTTAGCGAGTTTGTAGGTATAGATGATTTGATTAAAGCATTGAAGTAAATTTCTTGTTCTTTTAATTTGAATTTACCATCAAAATAACCCTGAACTTGTTGCTTATAGGAGAAGGACAATAACATGAGAGTCGTAACCAGAATAAACCCGAATACTCTTAAAAACTTTGCTTTCATGATATTGAGAGAAAATCTTAAATAAAACATGCATGCCCCGAGTATACTAATCTTCCCTTATCTAGATGAATTATCTTTCCAGGAAATTGTTTAACAAGTTCTTTATTATGTGAAGACCAAACAATAGTAAGACCTCTTTTTCTATTATAATAATTTAACAAATCAAAAATTTTCATAGAGCTTTGATTATCCAGTGAACAAGTTGGCTCATCTGCCAAAAGAACATTTGGACGGCATAAAAGTGCTCTTACCATTGCTAGTTTTTGCTTTAAACCACCGTTAGCTTCTTTTGCCAAGATATGAAGTCTGTCACTAATACCTACTACACGACATAATTCTGAAAATTCATTATAGAATTCATTTTTATCTTTAAATATTGAAGCGTCATAACAA
>CAYGTU010000241.1:0-3970 GCA_964352945.1 uncultured Bacteriovoracaceae bacterium | reverse complement strand
GACATATTGTTCTTATTGTTAGTTCATTTAAGTCAAAACTAAAATTTATATTATTTTCTTGATCCCATTTTATTTTCAATTTTTGTAATTCACTTTCAATGATCGAGAAATTTTGATTTTGAATTAATCCCGTAAATTCTAAATTTAAAACTTTTCTTTCATTTATCCATTTAGCTCCATCGCTTGTTAATAGGCCATATCCAATAATTTGATGAAATAATTTAAATCCCACACCTTTTTCATAATTTAAATGGTTATCTACGAGTACATGCTTTATAAGATCTGGTCTTCTGATAAAGCATTTTAAATTATCAACCTTTATACCAAAAACATCACCGTATTTTCCATGAAGTCCTTGTATTTCTGCAAGTAGATGTTTTTTTAGATTAAAAATTCTACTAATTAAGAATAAAAAAGGAACTTTGGGAATATTTTTGGCCATCTTTGTGCTCATTTTCAATGCCTTAGTTATACTTAGTATTTTATAATAGTTTTCTTGATGGTACCATATATTTTATCGGGTATAAAAAATCAATCTAATACAGTAGGATGTAATGAAAAAGCGGCCACTTTGGTTTTTAATTTTAAAGTTGATAATACTGCAGTTTTTCTTTTATTTAACTGTTACTTTTGGTCCTCAGGGATATGGAGGATACTTTTTAATTAGTGGTTTTATTCTAATGATTCTAAATTATTATTTTATTAAAGATATTATAAACTTAAAACCTTACTTATTTTTAATTCTAATATTTTTTGGAACAGGTTTTGTTCAAGATACCTTGTTAATTTATTTTAATTTATTAAATCTCAACTCAGCATTCCCCCCTATATGGATTCCTACTTTGTGGATGATGTATTTAGGTTATTATGGTGATATTTTTAAGAGGATGCTAGATTTTCCAATTTGGTTAATGAGTTTATTAGGTGCAATTGGCGGATCTCTTGCCTATTACAGAGGTATTTCAGCATTAGATGCAAAAACTCATGAATATTTTTATTTAATTATTGCCATTAATTGGGCTATTTTCCAGCCATTAACACTTTTATACTTTAGGCATTTTAGAAATAAAAAGTTAGTCTAAAATTTCAACTGAACATCCACCCCTAGAGTATAGTCCATTTCCATTATAATTTGAGTTAACTTTTACTTTTTTAACCTTATCAACTGCACCTGGATAAATAACTCGAGATGTAATTGAATACGTTGTATAAAAGATTCCTTGATCATCACTTTCTTGATCAATCACTTCAACTTTTGGATAAGTTGCACCTAATTTTTCACCATCAATTGCAGTAAACTGAGTTCCAACTATAGGTTCAATCAAAGTTCTTCTTGTTTCACTTATATTAACTACGATTTTATCGGCCATTAGAGTATGGCTTCTATCTAAATCATAAGATCCACCTGGGCATGCTAAAATTGAGAATGATAGAAATAATGAGGAAGCTAATATAATATTTTTCATTGATACTCCAGTTGCTAAAAATCTTTAAACGAATGTATTTTAATTTTAAGGGGCAAATGCATTTTTGATCAATGCAAATGCCTCAACTGTGTAAAAGATTCACATTATGGTTAGATCTACCTAGTTCTACTTGCGTGATCGGGGTGATAGACACTATCGAATTGTTCCATTAATTCAGAACATTGCTTTTCTAGGGCCGAATGACATAAATCTTTTGTAAAGCCAACTGCTCGAATTAATTGATTAACTTCGCCATCAAACTCTTTTCCGTTTTCATCAAAGGCATCATCAAATACAAATTTACATTGGCTCTCACATGAGTGATTTGGGTTAATATTCTTGATAATTTCACCTGAAAAAGATGAGGCACTTAAAATTAAAGTAATTAATATAATAGATTTCATAAATTTTCCCCTTAATCATCTATTAACATAATTAAACAAAAGAATGCTAAAGAAGAGATTAAATTGTAAAATATACAAAGCTTTTGACTGTATGAGTTAGGCAGATATTCCTCTAAATTGTGCATAGTTGCATTGCTATTTCCATATAGCTTGTTAAATTATGTTATAAAAAATTTTAGGAGAAAAAATGCCAATCTCAGCTAGTAATATCATTAAGGCCTCAAAAGAAAATGTTTGGAATGCAATTACAGATATTGAAGGTGCGACTCAACGTATTTCATGCATAAAAAAAATTGAGATATTAAATAAACCAACTGAAGGATTGATTGGACTTAAATGGAAAGAAACTAGGTTGATGTTTGGAAAAGAATCAACAGAAACAATGTGGATTACTGAAGCAACTGAATTTAAGAATTATAATACTCAAGCTGAAAACTGCGGGTGTATTTATAAATCATACGTAAAAATGGAAGAAGTTGAAGGGGGAATAGAACTCTCAATGTCATTTGAATCAATTCCGAAAACTATTACAGCAAAGATTATGTCTCCTTTAATGTTCTTAATGGGGGGGATGATAAAGAAAGCATTCTTAAAAGATATAAATGAAATAAAAAAATCTTTAGAAAAATAATATGTACACACTCAGACCTTACCAACAGCAAGCAGTTGATAATGCGATTAAATTTTTTCAAAAAAAGCGCGATCCAGCTGTAATTGTACTACCAACTGGAGCAGGGAAAAGTTTAGTAATAGCTGAACTTGCAAAAATTGCTAAAGGCCGAGTATTAGTTCTTGCTCATGTAAAAGAGTTAGTCGAACAGAATCATAAAAAATATGAAAGTTATAATTTAAATGCAGGGATTTATTCAGCTGGTTTAAATTCAAAAGATTCTACGCAAAAAGTAATTTTTGGAAGTATTCAATCTGTTGCTAGAGCAGATGCGAGTTTCTTTAAAGATTTTACATTATTAATCATTGATGAATGTCACCGAGTAAACTCAGATGCAGATACTCAATATGGTGAAGTTATAAAAAAACTTCGAGGAAATAATCAGAGTATTTGTATCTTAGGTTTGACTGCAACTCCTTATCGAATGGGACTGGGTTGGATTTATGAATATAACCATAAAGGTATTATACAAACAACAGAAGAACGTTTTTTTAAACGATGTGTATTTGATTTACCTTTAGAATACATGATTAAGAATAAATTTCTGACCACTCCAGTGAAAATTGATATTCCTGTCACTTGTTATGATTTTTCTGAGTTAACTGAATCAGAGAGAATGTATAGCCAAAAACAAGTTGAAGAGCTATTAAAAAAACAAAAACGCTTAACACCTTTAATTATAAAAAATATTATAAATATAACTGAAAATTATAATCGTCAGGGAGTCATGATTTTTAGTAGTACTGTAAATCATGCTCAAGAAATCTTTAAATGTCTCCCCGAAGGACAAGCTCAAATTGTTATTGGTGATACACTTGATTCAGAAAGAGATAAAATAATTCAAGATTTTAAGGAAAAGAAATTTAAATATTTAGTAAACGTCTCTGTTCTTACAACTGGATTTGATGCTCCTCATATTGATGTCATTGCCATCCTTCGACCTACAGAATCAGTAAGTCTATATCAACAAATTATTGGTCGTGGACTTAGATTGTCAGAAGGAAAAAAGGAATGTTTTATTCTCGATTATACTGGAATGGGACATGATATATATTCTCCTCAAATTGGAGATAAAAAAGTCGTCTCAGAATCAGTTGCTGTAAAGATCCCATGTCCTAAATGTAGTTTTGAAAATGACTTTTGGGGATTAGTAGATGAGGAAGGACATATTTTAGAGCACTTTGGAAGAAAGTGTAGAGGGGCTACTCAAGACTCTCATTCATTAGATATAATTCCTTGTGGCTATCGTTTTAGATTTAAAATATGTAATCAATGTTCTTGTGAAAATGATGTTACGGCGCGAGAGTGTATCTCTTGTAAAAATATTTTAATTGATGCAGATTCAAAATTAAAACAAGCAAAACTTTCTAAAAATGCTCATATCCTCAATTCTGATTCTGTTGAAATGCAGGAAAAGTTTGATAAAAATG
>CAYGTU010000240.1:0-3978 GCA_964352945.1 uncultured Bacteriovoracaceae bacterium | reverse complement strand
CTCTACATTTATTAATCTTTAGAAGGAATAAATCTTTCATATATGAAGCATGAATAAAATCTTGGTATATTTTCAAGCCTTTCTTTGTTTTTTGAAGAGAGCTTGTTGCGATTAGGGCCGGTGGAAAGGCAACGCCAACTAATGTAGAGAGATAACTTGAATATTCACTGCTTTTAATGACGGTATTTATTTTGTTAATTTTATTAATAGTAAGCTTTGTTAATCCAGCATATTCTTTCATACAAAGGTAAGCTTTTTGAGTTTCATTTAAATCTCTAACCAGCTTTAGCGAATTTAATACATATAAAGAAATATGAGTACTAATTAAAAGAGTAAAAAGTATTCCTAGTAGGGTGATATTACCTTTACTATTAGAAGTTAAATTTTTCATTTACTCTTATTCTTTCTATTTTTTCTTTTGTAAAAACACTGATAATATTTTTTTTAGTTTTAAGATGATAAAGGCAATTACTATCAAACAGGCTTTGCTTTCTTATAAACTGAATATAAATCTCGCTTAATATTTTATTCTTACAATAAGCAATTTTTGACTGCTTTTGAAAGGTAAAGCTGAGAATTAATCCAAGCGAGACAAAACTTAAAGTACTAACTGTCTTCATCTATCTTGTTTTTAAAGAAGATTTTAAGTTCTTTTGAATTTTATCAAGCTTGTCATTAAGGACTGATCCATAGTTTTTAATAGTAGTTAGGCATAAAATACCTATTAAGCTAGTTAAGACGATATACTCCATAACTGATTGGCCTTTTTGATTTCTTAAAATTTTCTTCATTTTCATCTCCATTTTTAATTCGATTGATAATGGGTTTTAAGTTATAGAGGGCTGATTAATCAATACTTGAGTAAAACATGCGACAACTATTTCTTTTTTGAAATATGCAATTTTGACCTAATCTATTTTTGAGTTGCCTAAATCCTTGATATTGATAGAATTATATATATATGGAAGATCAAAAAAATGTACTTGTATTTGAGAAGAAAGAACTAATAATTTTATTTCTTCTTTTAATTTTAGCTCTAGCGACTGCTTTTACTTTAGGAGTGAGGCTTGGGCGTAAATGGGATTTAAATAAATCGGGTTATACTAATGATGATCTTGAGCAAGTGGCGCTTGAGTCAGTTAAAGAAGAGGCTGCAAAAGAAATTCTTGATGCAAAAAAGAAGTTAGAAATAAAAACTGAAGATGAAGAGATAACTAAGAAAATAGGTGGAGATGCCTTTTCTAAGTTAAAAAAAGAATTTGAATCTCTAGAAGATGAAAATATCAAAAAAGCAAAAGATAAGACAGTAGATGCCTCTCCGGTTGGTAGTGAAGGTCCTTCAGCCGATACAAAGAGCTTAATAGACTCTTATGATATTTCAACCGCACCTCTAGATGTAAAAGTTGATGGTGAGACAGAAGTGGATAAAGCACCTGTTACAAGTGATGTTGATCCTTCAGAAGCAAATTATATTGGAAAGTATACAGTTCAGGTAGGTTCTTATAAGACAATTGAAGACGCCAAGAAATTTGCTTCAGGATTTGAAGTAAGAGGCTACACACCAATAATAAATGAAGTAAAACTTAAGAATCGTGGTGTATGGTACAGAGTTGGGATTGGCGTTTTTGACAACGTTGAGTCAGCTAAGATTTACATTAACGAGAAAAGAGATCTATTTCAAAGTTATGATTATATTGTAACTCAAATTAAGTAGATTTATTTTAACGCTCTCTCAAAAATTTCAGGAACATTTTTTAAGTATAAATCTTTTATTTGATCAAAAGTTAGAACGTTTAATTTAAAGCTCTGACCTAATTTTTCAATTTGTGTATTGATATTATTGGTTAAATCTTCAATTGTTTTACTATTGAAAAAAGCTTCTTGAACAATGGCGTAAAGCTCTTCACGAGTTATATCCAAGTTATCTATTAATTGATGAAGAAAGTAGCTTGATAGGTAGCTAAAGTTATTTTTCACCTTAGATTCAACCACTTCAGTATTAATGACAAGATTATCTATTGTGGAGGCTAGTCTTCTTAAAATGTATGAACCAAGCCCAAACATGTCAGGTAAATAAATTCTCTCTGCTGATGAGTGAGAAATATCTCTTTCATGCCAAAGAACATTATTTTCAAGTGCAATTTGAGCATGAGACTTAATTACTCGCGCTAGTCCTGAAACGTTTTCAGCAGAAATAGGATTCTTTTTATGGGGCATTGTTGAAGAGCCTTTTTGTCCTTTTGAAAAACCTTCATAAAGCTCACCAATATCTGAATGGTGAAGATGTCTAATTTCAACAGCAATTTTTTCAACAGCTGAAGCCACAAGACTCATTGTTGTCGCAATTGAAGCCACATAATCACGAGAGATAACTTGTGAACTTACAGGTTCAACATTCAGGTCTAATTCAGCGCAAGCATCAGCTTCAATTTTTGGGTTTAATATAGTGTAATTTCCAACTGCTCCAGAAAATTGGCCAGTAAGTGAATCATTAACATGTTTAAGGTCGATTAATCTTCTTTTAAACTCGCAATAACTATTTAAGAATTTAACTCCAAAGCTCATTGGTTCCGCAAAAATACCGTGGCTTCTGCCAATGGTAATTGTGTTTTTTGTCGCTTCAGCTTTAGATTTGAGAGAGGCCAATAAAGTCTCCATATCTTTTATAATAATCTGCAGCGAGTCCCTTAGCTGTAAACTTAGAGAGGTATCAATGATGTCACTTGATGTTACGCCATAGTGAAAAAACTTTTTAAATTTTTCATCCATTTGGTCAGTTATGCTTGTACAAAATGCAATTACATCATGTTTTGTAACTTTTTCAATCTCATCAATTCTTTCAAGATTAATTTTGGCATTTTTTAAATTTTCATAGATTCCAGTTGGGATGACTTTATTTTTTTCTAAAGATTTTATTAGGGCCATTTCAGATTTGAGAAAATAAGAGAACTTAGATGTTTCAGACCATATTTCAGAAACTTCTTTAACTTCATATCTATTTATCATTTAATCCTCTCTAAAAGAAAAATCCCATATTAAATCCCAGAGTCATCCAAGAGAGCAAAAGCCTTCCGTCATTTAAATCATAATTTGAAGGAACTTTACGAGTAACATCTGAAATATTGTATGTAAGCTTTCCACCGTAGAAAAACTTTTTACTTGTTCTCTTGTAAATCTCATATTCAGTTATGATCCCATAACCAGCATAATCATTGCCGCTAAAAGCATCTAAATTAGTAGTGTAATTGAAAGTAAAATGAATCTCTTCAAAAACATTTTTTACTTCACGCCATGGAAATAAAAATTTAAAGCGATATCCAATTCCTCCACCAATCTGAAGAATGTCTTGTTGAGTTGTTTCAGGTCTTTGATTTAAGGAACTTCTATCAGATCCAGAAGGAGCAGAAGCATCCAGAGTTGGGTTTTCAGTTACCTGGTCAAAATTGGCAATCGTTTTTTTAGCAAGTACATGCCACCATAAACTTGAGTAGTGTTCAATTTTCTTTTGAAACTTAAAATCAAATGAACTTAATGCAGCTATTTTGGTAATGTCAGCTGCTGTTTGAATACTGATTGATAGTCTCGTTTTATCCCATTTCGTAAAATGATCAGAATTCTTTACTCCAACAACTTTATCTAAATCTTCAATTAACTCATTGTCCTGTAAAAGAACTTCTTTTCTTAGTTTTAAATCCTCTTGAGTAAAAGCATTATCTGGCTTTACTTTAAATGGATCATCTACGCCTTGTGAAAAAGCAGATAATGAAAATAAGAATACCAATATGAAAAATTTCATTATTTTACCGCCAAGTTTTCAAAATTTGATCCAGGGAAATCATCTAGACCCATTAAATCAGAAAGCTTTAGTTTTTGAGTTAAGTGAATGTACTTAGAGTTTTCAAATTCAACTCGAGAATTAATCATATTATCTAAGGCTATTTTTAGATCTGCATATTTTGCACGCTTATTAATATAAGC
>CAYGTU010000239.1:0-4006 GCA_964352945.1 uncultured Bacteriovoracaceae bacterium | reverse complement strand
TCCGCCACCAGAAAAGCCCCCGCCACCACCGGACCATCCACCGGAACCTCCACCGTAACCACCACTTCTTCCTCCACCATAACCTGAAGAGTAGATTAAAAGATTACTTGGACCAATAAGACCAATAATCAGTGATAAAAGGGTGAAGAAAATAAGATAATGAATGATAAGTCCAAAAATAAAAAATGAAAGGGAGGCTCCTAAGATTGTGCTAAGAATCCCTCTAAAAAGAATGTTATTTGTGAAAAACTGTATGATCAATAAAAAGAAAAATAGGATAAAAGCAACTAATCCCAAGCTTTGATTAGAATTATACTTTTTAGGCCGATAGAATTCTTTATCGATTTTAATATTAAAAATTTTAGCAATCTCATAAACGAAATTTGCACTGCCCTGGAAGAATTTACCACTTTGAAAAGAGGGAGTAAGTATTGTTTTAATAATCTTAAAACTTTCATAGTCAGTTAAAGTTCCTTCGATTCCACCACCAACTTCTATTCTAATTTTTCGTTCTTTTTTTGCAACGATTAGAATTATCCCATTATCTTCTTTGCTTTTTCCCATTTTTATTTTTTCAGCAGTTTTAATAGAATAATCTTCGATCGTGTATCCTTGTAAATTAGCAACGAACATAATCTGGATTTGAGGACCACCACTTTTATAAAGTCCTCTGATAAGATGGTCTAATTGAGCTTTTTCAATTGAAGTTACCCAATTATTTTCATCATAAACAGTTTCACTAAATATTGGAATCTTTTGAGCAAAACTGCTCAAAGTAAAAAAGAGGAGGCAAAATAGTGCTCCACGGTTCATTAGAATTGTACCTTCGGTACTGCTTTTTCAGTTTCTTCAATACTAAATTGAGGAAGTTTATTTTCATGAAACATTATACTGTTTACTATGCTTGTCGGAAAAACAGTTACGAGATTATTAAACTTTTTAACCGATTCAATGTATCTTCTTCGAGCGACTGTTATTCTGTTTTCCGTCCCTTCAAGTTGAGATTGTAGAGCTTGAAAGTTTGTGTTTGCCTTTAAGTCTGGGTATTTTTCTGCAACTACCATTAAACGTGAAAGGGCCTGTGATAAACCAGACTGGCTTGATTGAAATGCTTTTAATTTTTCAGGAGTTAAATTCGAAGGATCAATTTTAACCTGAGTTGCCGAAGCTCTAGCTGCTATTACAGCTTGTAGAGTTTCACTTTCATGTTTTGCATATCCTTTAACCGTTTCCACTAAGTTAGGAATAAGATCAGTTCTTCTTTTATATTGATTCATAACTTCAGCAAGAGAAGCTTCAACTTCATTTTTCTGTGTAGGAATAGATTGAATTCCGCAAGAAGTAATTAAGAAGAGACATATTAGTAGAATAATTTTCATATTTTTACCCCTAAAATTAAAAAACCCAAAGTATTAGTACTTTGGGTCTTCTCTATAAAATTGTCAAATTTAGATTCTAATTAAAGGCTAGCTACTTGGCTTGCTAATCTTGAAGTTTTTCTAGCAGCTGTATCTTTTCTCATTGCACTAGTTTTAGAAAGCTTTCCAAAAAGTGATTGAACTTTTAAAAGTAAAGTACTTGCAGCTTCTTTATCACCACTTGCGATAGCTGTTCTAAGAGCTTTAACTT
Source organism: uncultured Bacteriovoracaceae bacterium (assembly GCA_964352945.1). GTDB lineage: Bacteria > Bdellovibrionota > Bacteriovoracia > Bacteriovoracales > Bacteriovoracaceae > CAYGTU01. The sequence continues at coordinate 2,377 of CAYGTU010000239.1, read as the reverse complement.
GAGTTCTAGTTTTAGAAGTTTTAGTTTTATTTCTTTCTCTTCTATCTTCTGATTGTCTGTTTCTTTTTTCTGCTGATTTGTGATTTGCCACGATTATTTCTCCTAATACTAAAAAGTACTTATTTATTTTATATATAGAGCGAATTTTTAAAACAAATTGACTTCATTGGCAAGACTTAAATATCCAAGATTAAAGATTATTCTCTCTCAGAGGGCTTGCCTATTGATTAAATTTAAGTGATAGTTCTTTAAAATCAGTTAGTTATGAGATAAAAGGATTAAATTCATGAGTAAAATCAGTAGTTTAGGTGTTGTTGGCGCAGGCCAAATGGGACGTGGAATTGCTCAGGTTGCGGCTATGAGTGGATTTGAAGTGATGCTTTTCGATGTTAGTGCAGAAGCCGTTAACTTCGGATATGACTACATCCTTCAGCAATTAAAGAAGGGTGTTGAAAAGGGGAAGTGGGATAACGCAGCAGTGGAATCTACTTCAAAATTAATAACTAAAACTACTTCTATGCAGGATTTAAAAAATTGCCAGTTAATCATAGAGGCAGCGACTGAAAATAAAAAAATCAAATTAGAGATATTTAAAAACCTTTGCGAGATTGCTAATAAAGATGCAATCCTTGCAACTAATACATCAAGTATCTCAATTACTGAAATTGCAGCAGCTACTAAAAGAGCGGATAAAGTTGCGGGTATGCATTTTATGAATCCTGTTCCAGTAATGAAGTTAGTTGAAGGAATTAGAGGGCTTGAAACAAGTGATGAAACTTTTAAGTTAATAGAAGAGACTGCAAAAAAAATGGGAAAAACTTTTGTTAAGGTCAAAGATATCCCAGGTTTTGCTGTTAATAGAATTTTAATGCCTATGATTAACGAAGCAGTTTACTCCCTTTATGAAGGCATTGCAGATGCAGCAGATATAGACATTGCAATGAAGCTTGGTACAAATCAACCAATGGGTCCATTGGAGTTAGCAGATTTTATTGGGCTTGATACTTGTTTAGCAATTATGGAAGTATTACATGATGGTTTAGGAGATACTAAATATCGTCCTTGCCCTTTATTAAAGCAGTATGTAGCAGCAGGAAGATTAGGACGAAAAGTTGGAAAAGGTTTTTTTGAATACAAATAGGGGAGCGAAATGATTTTAGATAAAAATTACAAAGATATTAGAGATATGGTTAAAAGTTTTTCTGATCAAGAATTAGCTCCAATCGCAGCTAAAATTGATAAGGAAGGATTTATTCCACAGGATATTTATAAAAAATTAGGTGAGAATGGGTTTCTGGGAATCTATGTTCCAGAAAAATACGATGGCGCAGGAATGGATTATATGTCTTACGCTATTGTTGTTGAAGAGCTTTCTCGTAACTGTGCTTCAACAGGAGTATTAGTTTCAGCCCACACTTCACTCTGTGTTTGGCCAATTCTAAACTTTGGGACTGAAGAGCAGAAACAGAAATATTTACCTAAGCTTGCAACAGGAGAGCACATTGGCTGTTTTTGTTTAAGTGAGCCCAATGCCGGTAGTGACCCAGGAACTTTAACTACTTTTGCTATAGATAAAGGGGATCATTATGAAATTTCAGGCACTAAAAATTTTATAACCAATGGTAAGGAAGCAAGCATTGCGATCGTAATGGCAAAAACTTCAAAAAGTGATAATCATAAAGGTATAACAGCTTTTATTGTTGAAACCAAAACTACAGGATTCAATGTTCAAAAACTTGAAGATAAATTAGGTATTAAAGGTTCTTCAACGGCACAGATTCATTTTGATAAAGTGAAGGTTCCTAAAGAAAATATATTAGGTGAGTTTGAAAAAGGCTTCAAAGTTGCACTTTCTACTTTAGATGGTGGACGAATTGGTATTGCTGCTCAAGCCCTTGGAATAGCAAGAGGCGCGTTTGAATATGCTCGAAAGTATTCAACTGAAAGAATTCAATTTGGATCTTCGATTTCAAAGTTACAAGCGATCCAATTTATACTTGCTGATATGAGTACTAAGATTGAGGCTTCAAGATTGCTTATTTATAATGCTTCTGCTTTAAAAGATGGAAAGCATGAATATACAAAAGCTGCTGCTCAAGCAAAGCTTTTTGCCTCTGAGGCAGCGATGTGGATTACTACTAAGGCCATCCAGGTTTTAGGGGGTAACGGTTACACGAAAGAATATCCTGTGGAGCGTTATTTTAGGGATGCAAAGATTTGTGAGATCTATGAAGGTACAAGTGAGATCCAGCGACTGGTAATTGCTGCAAATGAACTCAAAGAAGTGCAATAAACACTGGAAATAGATACTTGCTTATGCTAATTTTAATGTCTTAGTAAATAACTCAAGAGGACTACGTATATGGGAAAGAAGAAA
>CAYGTU010000238.1:0-4007 GCA_964352945.1 uncultured Bacteriovoracaceae bacterium | reverse complement strand
GTGATATAAAGCGCCTCAAGAAACAGAGAAAAGAGATCAAAAAATTGAAACAGATATTGTATTTAATAATTTAAATTGGAGTGAATTAAAATCATTAGTATATGCGATTCCAAGTGATCCCAAATTAAGTGATTTTGATGAACTTTATAAATTTAGATTCAAGGATTATCCCTATGCAAATGATAAAGTCGATTAAACCAGCCATAAAGCATCTTTATAGTGATAAGGTAAATTTAATATTCACTCTAATTCCATTAACAATAGGTCTTTTACTTTATTATTCTTTAGGTAGTTGGTTTTTTACAACCTTTATCAATAAAGGTGAAGCTTATATTAAAGCTAATATTTCAAACGGAACGGGTAGTTCAATTTTATATTGGATTCTAGCTTCACTTTTAACTCTGGTACTTTATTTTGTTGTAAGCTGGACATTTGTTATGGTTGTTTCAATTGTATCAAGTCCATTTAACGATATGATTAGTAAGCGAATTGAAAAAAAGAAAAAAGGCGAAGCACTCGATTCAATGAGTAAGTCTTTTTCAAATATGTTTTCAAAATCTCTCTTTGTTATTTTCACTGAAGCTAAGAAGTTATTATTTATTTGCAGCTTAACAGTTCTAGCACTTTTACTTAATTTTTTTCCAATTCTAGCGCCAATTAGTTTTGCTCTATCTGCCTTACTTCTTGCTACTCAATTTTTAGACTATTCTTGGTCAAGAAATGACCTATCATTTTCTGAGTGCTTTAAAAGCTTAAGATCAGACTTTATTCCTTATACAATTTCAGGTGCTGGTTTTATGGCATTAATATCAATACCTGTTATAAACCTTATAGTTCCACCACTAGCGACGAGTTATTTTACCGACTATTTTGTTGAGAAGACCGAGTAAAAATTACACACTCCTAGAAAATTCACAACTGAAATGCTACTTCCTGGTCAATATAATTTTTTAAAAAAGGAAATAAAATGAAAGTTTTAAGCATATTCTTGTTTTTAATATCATCAGCATCATTTGCTGGAACATTTGATTACAAAGATTTTTCAAAATTTTGTAAAGGTCAAGTAGTTGGAAATTATGGAGAGTCGATGTATTGCACTAAAGCTCCTGGTTATTCAACTATCATTAAATCTTCAAGGTATAAAGCCACCACAATTCCTAATAAAATTAGTGGAAAAATGATTGATTCAATTTTTGATCTTGAAGTTTTACCCGATGCGGATACAAATCCAATCTATACCTATACTTCTACTTTAGCAGCTAACAATTATGTTGTTGGGTATTTCGTAGTTGAAGGGTTTGAAAACTATGAAATTGGTACTAGAGTTCAAGTTTCATCTGCATATAATATGCAAGGTGATTTGATCTTTGTTCATTTAAATTGGTTTTAAGAAGAATTTTTTTCATAATTTGACCTTACCACATCTGAATTAAATTTAAATTGTTATTTATAAAAAAACATATTAACAAAAGGAAGAATATGAAATTAGTAGTTTTATTAGCTATAGTTACAAGTAGCGTTTTTGCACAAACAAAAACACCTGAAAAAAAGTATGAAGAAGTAATTGATTTAATGCTTAAGAATAGAAAGACTTATCTTAATATTAATCAAGGTGACACATATAAGAGTAAATCTATATTTACCGACACACTAGAAGATTCAAATGGTAATAGTATAGAATGTACGATGGAAGAAGTTTTAACAAAGACAGTTTTATCAAAAACTTATGAATTTGTTTATATTTCAAGCATAGGAAGTACAAAAAGTGTTGGGGCAAATCCAAAATGCAGTGAACTTAATAGTGAAAATGAATTAACTGTAGATGAAGAGCATATTTATAATGCCTTATCCCTAGATATGGTTTTACCTGCTAAATTTGAAGATTATACACTAACAAAATTTGATTATTCCGTAAGTGCAGAGAATTTATTAAGCATAAATATGATTGCAACAACAGACTTTGGTGATATTTCATTTAATTCAGTTATGGATTTAAATAGATCAGCATATATGAATCCAATAAAATCAGAAGTAAAATTTGGGACTTTATTAAATAATATCGAATCAAATGAGTTTATCAAAAAACAAACACTTGCTGAGTTAAAAGAAATAGATTTAACATCTGTAACTTTCTGTCCTTATGAAGGTGCAATGGGATTTGGAGAGTGTAAAGAAAATAGTGATCTTTCATATCTGCTAGAAGAAGAATCTGCTACCGATCTTTTTTAAATTAACTTTTTGAACTAAATATATTGGGGACTCTACGGAGTCCCTTTTTTTATGTGATCAACCAAGTTTTCTTTTAAAAGAACTTGAGTTGCTTGTATAAAGCTTTTTGCAAACGTATCCATTTGGCCCGCAAGCTCTTCATTTACATTGAGCATATTTGTAGTGTCACGATCTTTATAGCGATAAAGACTTCTGACTCCATTATTTCTTGTGACATAGAAAAACTCATCACTAATAACACCAATTTTATCATCAGCTGAAAAATAAGCATAAGGACGATTTTCTTGTAATAGATCAATTCCCACAGTGTTGTTTACGAATTCAATACCCAGATAACTCATGAGTGTAGGGAAAACATCAACCTGTAGCGCCAGTGAGTTTATTTCATTGGGACTTTCTTCACTTGGATCATAAATAATAAAAGGTGATCTATGATAAGTAAGTGGCATATCATAAGTTGGATTCCAGTTAGAACCATGATCAGCAAAAAAGACAAAAACAGTGTCTTTAAACCATGGCTTATCTCTGTTGATATCGATTAAATGTTTTATGGCCCAGTCAGCATATTCCACAGATTGAGTCATAATATCAGTTGTTGTGGGTTTAAAGGCAACATCCTCAGGAATCATTCTTGGCCCATGATCACTGGCACTCATCATTGCTATAAAGAAGGGTTTATTTTTCTTATAGATTTCTTCTATGTAACTTTGAGAAAACTCATACATATAATGATCAGCAACACCTAAAGTGGAGAGTATTTTCTCGCTTGGATAATCCTTCTGTGAAATAACTTTGTCATAGCCATTTGCGCTTAAAAATCCTGCTGCATTATCAAACTGTCCGTCATGGGTAGTAAAATAAATAGTTTCATAATTATTATCTTTTAAAGTATTAGCAATTCCAGAATAACCAGTGAGCTTATTTGTTTTCATAGGATGAATATTCATAGTGGGAGGGAGAGACATTAACGTAGAGTAAATTCCATTGTAAGTATGAATGCCCATTGTAAAAGCATTATTAAAACTAAGTGATTTTGATTTTAACTCGTCTAGATTGGGAGTAAGGTTTTGAGCACCACCATGAGCAGCTGATTTAGCAGCACTCATGCTCTCCATAATTATTAGAATGATATTTTTATTTTTACTGGTGTTTAACGGTTTTTGTAATCTTGAAAGAGGGAATTTCGGGTTATAGGGCGTTTGAATATTTAAGTATTTTTGAACATTAGTAACAGCAACTTTATTATCCATAAATTCAATAGCTTTATTTTTATTTCTGTAATCTATTTGTAAACTTTTAATCAGTGTAAAAGCAGGGTTCAGTCCTAGTTGATTTACAAATGAATCATTAGAAAAATAGGCTGTACCTACTCTAATGGGAGATTTACTTGAAAGTCTTCCCCTCGTCCCTAAAGCTAGTAAAATAATAAATATTGCACTTATAACCACTTTAACTTTAAATGATGGGCTAGTTTGATAGTTAGATTCAGTTCCATAGTGATATTCAGTTAATTTTTTTAGAGCAATCCAAAGTATTGGCAAAACAATTAAAATGGGGAAAAGGGCCATCAGTAGATAAATATCTTCAAAAAATATTTTTACTGCAAAAAGTGGAGAATCATTCCAAGCAAAAATAGCTGAATTTACTCTTGTAAAAAATTGTCTAAAGTAAGACAAGTCTGCACTGGAAGCTATAAATAAAAAACTTCCCGTTGCAAAAATATAAAATCGATTAAACTCAGTTAGTAATTTTTCATTTAAATTTAAAGTGTATATTAA
>CAYGTU010000237.1:0-4014 GCA_964352945.1 uncultured Bacteriovoracaceae bacterium | reverse complement strand
TTCCCACCATTTAAAACAAGATCTTCTAATTGATTTGTTACTCCCTTATAGGCAGAAAAAACTAGAACTGTTCTTGGCGCACGAGTGGCCTGATCTTTAATAATATCAATTACTTTTTTAATGCAATTTGCATCAGCGACACTTGAGCCACCAAATTTATGAACGATAGTTTTCATTTAAAAAATCCTCCACCGAATGGACCTTTTCCTTTACCTTTCTTTTTCTTTTTTCCGCCTTGGCCTGGTTGTTGCCTAAAGCCTTTTTGGGCCCCGCCACCAAACATCCCACCCATATCCGGCATCCCAGGAATGCTAGGCATACCGCCACCTTTCATCATACTCATCATCCCAGACATCATTTTTCTCATCTGTTCAAATTTCTTTATAAAATCTTTTACTGCTGATTCTTGATTACCTGAACCTTTTGCAATTCTTTTTATTCGTGATTCATTTAAAAGTAAGTGATCATCTCTTTCTTTTTCCGTCATACTTGAAATGATAACTTTCATTTTTTTCATTTCATCTTCAGCTGGACTTAGGTCTCCCATTTCACGAAGTGCTCCACCCATTCCAGGTATCATTTTTAAAATACTTCCCATAGAACCTAAATTATTTATCATTTCCATTTGCTTTAAAAAATCATTAATAGAGAATTTATTCTTCTCCATTTTTTTCATCATTTTTTCGGCTTCTTTTTCATCAATTACTTCTTGAGCTTTTTCAACTAAAGAAACGACATCCCCCATATCAAGAATTCTCTTTGCAAGGCGATCTGGGTGAAACGGCTCAAGATCTTTCATCTTTTCACCAGTTGAAATAAACTTTATAGGAACACCTGATACATAGCGAATTGAAAGTGCGGCACCACCTCTTGCATCTGAATCCATTTTAGAAAGTGTAACACCTGTTAGTTTTATTTTTTCGTGAAACTCACGGGCCACATTCACAGCTTCCTGACCAGTCATAGCATCTGCCACTAAAATTGTTTCAGCATCCTTGAAAGCATTTCTGACATCAACCAGTTCATTCATCAACTCTTCATCAATTTGTAAACGTCCAGCAGTATCGATGATAACAACTTCTTTTCCCAATTCTTTTGCTTTAGCAAAACCAGCAAGAGCAATTTCAACCGGCTTCATTGAAAGATCTGAATCAAAGTAATCAACACCAATATTTTTAACTAATGTTATTAACTGATCTTTAGCAGCAGGCCTAAAATTATCAGCAGGGATAACGTAAACATCTTTTTTCTTTTTATTCTTTAAAAAGAGCGCAAGCTTTCCAGTAAAAGTAGTTTTACCGGCACCATTAAGACCACAAATTAAGATAGGAGCTGGATTTCCATTTAAAACTACATCTTCATTTTCTTCACCCATCATTGAGGCTAGCTCATCATGCATGATTTTAACGAATTGCTCTCCAGGATTAACACCAGAGATAACTTTTTCACCCAGGGATTTTTCTTTAACTTTATTTACAAATTCTTTAACAACTTTAAAATTAACATCTGCTTCAAGAAGAGCACTTCTGACTGACTTGAGAGTCTCTTCAATATTGTCCTCAGTAATTTTTCCTTTACCTTGGATCGCTTTAAATGCATCTGAAAACTTTTCACTTAACGTATCAAACATTACTATTCCTTTATAATTTTTAAAATTTCATTTGGTGATTCACAAATATAATCAGCACCAATATCTATTAAGAAGTTTTTATTATTTTTAAATTCAAAGCAAACTCCAATTGAGATTGCTCCATAGGCTTTAGCTCCGTTTATGTCACTTGAACTGTCACCAATCATATATACTTTCCCTTCTCTTCCTAACATCATCTGGCTTAGGCCTTCAGGATTTGGCTTTGGCAGGACATCTGAAGCTGTTTTCATTTCAGAAAAAAAATCAAATATAGAAAGTTTTTTTAGAATTTCTTCACTCCCACTTCGAGAGTTATTAGTCCAAACAAAAAGGTCATGTCCTTGATTTTTAAGCTCTTTTAAGAGATCAATTACTCCATCAATGAGCTTTGCCTCCCTAAAATTGGAAGATATTAATGTCCCAGACAAATCAAATACAATATTACTCATTTTGAACCTTTCAAAACCTATTTTTTTCTGATATCTTGCGGCACATTACTATAACACATTTCAAAATGTTAGGAATATGCAAAACGTAAAACCTTTTAGTGAAAATTTACAGAAAAAGATCAATCCCTTGCTTTTAAAAAGGGAGAAAATCCAGCTCGGCAATCTTGAATTTAATTCTAAACTTTTATTGGCCCCAATGGCCGGCATATGCACTGCACCATTCAGACTTCTCATGCAAGACCTGGGTGCAGGTGGAACAGTTAGTGAGTTAATTAGCTGTCATGGAATCAATTATAAAAATGAAAAAACAATCAATATGCTTAAAATTGATGAGGGCGAAACAAATATTGGGATCCAACTTTTTGGGGACGATGCCAATGCCTTTTGTGATTCAATAGAAACAGTAATGAAATCAAATCCCAAATTTCTCGATATAAATATGGGATGCCCTGTTAGAAAAGTTGTAACTAAGGGTGGTGGATCTTCACTACTTAAAGACCCCAAGGCGCTTTCCCCTTTTTTAAAACAAATAAAAAAGGAACTTCCTATTCCACTCACAATTAAAATAAGAACTGGTTGGGATAATGATTTAATAAATGCAGACGAAGTTTGTAAAGTAGCTCTTGACGCTGGTGTTGAAATGGTTGCTATTCACGGTAGAACACGAGCGCAACAATATGAAGGAAGTGCAAACTGGGATTATATAGAATGGCTTACAAAAAATACTGAAATGCCGCTAATAGGAAATGGTGATCTTCATCAACCCAATCAAGTAAGTGATCGATTAGAGAAAACAAACTGCCAAGCACTCATGATAGCTCGAGGTGCTTTAAGAAATCCCTTCATCTTTCTAGAGTCACTAAATGATTCTTCTAAAACTAAAGAATCTCTTTTTTATGGAGAAGATTATTTAGAGGTAATAGATAGACTCCTTCATTATACAACCGAGACTTATGGATTTGATCGACTTGGTTTAGTTCAGATGAGAAAATTAATTGTCTGGTTTGCAGCAGGATTTAAAGGTGCTGCAAAATTTAGAGGAAGTATTTTTGAATGCAAAGAACTTAATGAGACGATGGATATCACTAGAGGATTTTTTACTGATCTTGGAAGACAGAGTAAGCAGATTAATTACAATGAAGTCTTCATGAGTTCAGGGCATGGTTAAATTTCAATAACTTATAAAGAAAACAATCACTTAAATTACTAAAGTATTTCGCTCTACTATCCGAAACGTAAGATGGAGAGATATGAAATTTAAAATTGTTTTTCTATTCATGACATTGATAAACACTGCCGTATTTTCTGCATGTGAAGACTCAATTGCAGGTCTGCGAACCATTGAAAAAATGGTAGATGAATCTAAATATGTATGTACTGATAGTGAAAAGAGTTTATATGGAAGCGGCATATGCCAATTAAATTACAAAGAACTTAAAGCTTATTATAAACAATTAATCGGTGAATCCCTTGTCTATGAGGGTATTGCCAAAATTAAATCACAAACTGCTAAATCTTATCAAAGTTTTAAGCATTTAAAACCTGGGCAAATTAAAGAAATAAAAGAGTCCTACGGGGAAATAATTAAATCTGTTAACGTGGCAAAATTTGCAAGAGACTTATTTGAGAGTAATGAAGGAAAAACATTTCTCCTTCAAGATGAATCAATCGATGCTTATTGTATTAATATAAAAATTGATACTCCTCTATGTAAATCTTATAAAAATGTACCTATAAATGATGCAAGAAGTATAACTAATGAATTAAAAATTTTAAGACAAGATGGATTACTTGATCCGACTAATAATAAAAAAATGGATGAATATGCCGGAAAGATCAATTTTCAATCAAAAAATCCTGACGAGCTTTTAGCAGAACTAAAACAGACTCCAGGCTGGCGGGCGGGGGGTCGTGTGAGGGTTGGGGGGGGGGGGG
>CAYGTU010000236.1:0-4039 GCA_964352945.1 uncultured Bacteriovoracaceae bacterium | reverse complement strand
TTGCTACCCTTATTCATAATGGTTATTCGGCAATGTTGTGTTTAATAGTTGCAACAGCTGGGAATACTTTAGGAAGTATTTTAACCTATTTTATGGGGTATTTTTGTAAATGGGAGCTGATTGAAAAATATTTAGGAGTAAAAAAAGAAAAAATTGTTAATTATCAATTAAAAGTCTCAAAAAAAATATATATTTGGAGTTTATTAGTTTGGCTTCCTGTTATAGGTGATCTCTTGTGCTTAACATTAGGATTTTTAAAAACTAACAAAATGAGGACTTTTACCTTTATTACATTGGGTAAAATGTTAAGATATGGAGTAATAATTTATCTATTAAAATTTTATGAAAATACTTAAATATATAATTTTTTCTATTTTATGCTTGTTTTTAATTGGATTTTTATCCTTTAATTTTTTGGCGATAAGATCTCTTCCTGAACTTTCTGGTTCAATGAATTCAAAATTAGTTGCAAAGAACGTAGACATTTATACCGATAATTTTGGTATTCCCCATATATATGCTGAAAATGAAATTGATGCTTTCTATGCTTTGGGCAAAATGATGGCCTCTCATAGACTTTTTCAAATGGACATGATGCGAAGAATTGCCAGTGGAAAATTAAGTGAAATTATTGGAGAAAAAACGATTGATATAGATAAACTTACTAGAAGCTTAAGAATTAGAAAGACCATGGAAGACTTTTATATGAATAATAAAAGAAAGATGGATCCTAGAATGTTAATTTTGGCTTCATCTTTTCTTAAGGGTATTAATGATTATATTGACGGCCAGCCACTTCCCATTGAATTTTTTATCTTAAGATATAAACCAGAACATTTTGATTTAATTGATTCAATGAGTATATCCGGTTATATGGCTTTGGGATTCTCCGAAGGTTTAATTGGAGACACTTTATTTTATGATTTAACCAATGAATTTGGAGTTGATCCCGTTTCAGAACTTCGAATTGGAGAAAAGAAAATCCCCAAAAACTCTAAAACCACTAAAGTTAAAACACAAGTAAATACAATTTTAAAGTCACTATCAAAAGCGACAACTCTCATAAATGATCATATGTTTATGTTTCATGGGTCTAATTCTTGGGTCCTCTCTGCAGCAAGATCAAAATCTGGTAAACCCCTTTTGGCGAATGATCCTCATATAGCTTTTTCAAATCCAAGTGTGTGGTTTGAAGCGCATATCGATACACCAACTTACAAAATGTATGGACATTTTTTACCTTTAATTCCTTTTCCTGTTATTGGTTTTAATCAAAATCTGGCTTGGGCCGTGACTATGAGTGAAGTAGATGATGTGGATCTTTATATTGAAGAATCTAAAGATAAAGAAATATCTGAAGTTAAATATAAGGGAAACTGGGTAAAAACAATAAAAGAAGAAGAGTTTATAAAAATTAAAGGTCATAAAAATGGTGGTATTCCATTAACTGTAACTAGAACACCACACGGACCTTTATTAAATGGAACAATGCTTTCACATAAAGAAAAACCCATTAGTTTAAAATGGACCTACTATCACCCAGAAAATGATACTCTTAAAACACTTTATGTCATGAATAGAGCGACAGATTGTAATACTTTCAAAGACGGTATTCAGTATTCAGCGGCCCCTGGCTTAAACTTATCCTGTGTCGATAGTAAGAACAATATTGGCTGGTGGGTAATGGGAAAAATTCCCAAAAGAAATTTTTCTGATAGTGATATTCTATTAGATGGTGCTAGTGGTAAATTTGAGTACGATGATTATTATAAATTTTCTGAAAATCCAAGTTCTTATAACCCGGATAGTGGTGTAATAATTTCGACTAATTTTAAGCCTGAAGATGAAAAATATAAAAGTATTGATGGTTACTGGCAGCCTAGTGATAGAGCGGACAGGTTAAAAGAACTTTTAGAGAATGATAAGAAATTTTCACTTAACGATTTTAAAAAAATTCAAAATGATAATTTTACATTTGAGAGCAGCAACGTCTTAAAAGTTGTTTTACCAATTATTGAGAAATCAAAAAATAAATCAAGTCGACACCTTAAAGCCTATACGTATTTAACAGATTGGAATTCGGTTTCAGATATTAATAGTGTAGGAGCAACAGTTTATCATATGCTTAATTTTTATATCATGAAAGATCTTCTTTACGATGAACTTGGTGAAGATAGATTTGTAGCTTTTGGAAAACTAGCTGATTACTGGCATTTTTTTAAATACGTTATTAAAGAACCAAGTTCTTTTTGGTGGGATGATAAATCTACAAGTGTTTTTGAATCAAGAGAAGATATTATTTTAAAGGCCTTTGACGAAACATTAGAAACACTGGCCTTGAGATTTGGTCCGAGAGTTTCAAGTTGGCTTTGGGGATTAGAGCATACGGTTGAATTTGTTCATCCTATTGGTAAAGTAAAACCATTCGATTTAATTTTTAATCTTGGCCCCTATGCAGCTGACAGTGCTCATTATCATGTTAATAATTTAACTGTGAAAAGGTCCGAGAATACATTTGATGTCTATCTAGGACCTAGTACAAGGCGATTAATTGATATGAGTGACATCAACAATACTTTGGGGATTCTTCCTACTGGGGAGAGTGGGCAATTGAAAAGTGATCATTTTGATGATCAAGTTTTAATGTATTTAAGAGGAGAGTATAGAAAGCAATATTTTGATAAAGATGAAATACAAAAAGTATCAAAAAAACTAACTATAATACCGTCTAAAGAATAGGGCTGCAGCCATCATTTCTATAATCATATTCATCTGTAGAATCTAGAGGAATAATATCCATATTTGATTTATCTACTTCTTCTAGTAATAATTTTGTAGCAAGAACAGTTTTATCTTGAATGTCATGTAATAAAATCGTTCCACCTTGGGTAGGATTTTGAATATTTTTTTTAATTTTGATTATTCTTCCATTAACAGTTTTATAAGTATAATAGACTCCACCATGTTCATAAGAGAGTACATTGTTATAGACATCACTACTTGAAACATCTTTCACCCAATCACTTGAGTCAATATCCCAAAAAACAAAATGAATACAGTTTTTACCAAATAATTCATATGATGTTTCTCTTAGAACATTAAGGTGATGATAATCTCTACTTTGACTTCCGTATGCAGCATAGGGAAATCGATAGTAAAAATATTCCATTGGATGGTTTGCGTCTTTGAAGGATTTTTTTAAAATTTCAAAACTTTTTTGTAATTTATATTTAAAAGTAGCTTTATCCACTTGGTTATTATTATCGTGGTCATGATGATGACTTCCGATAGTATGTCCCTCATCTAGCATTCTTTTTATAATGGGCTGTGTTTTTTCATTTATTCTTGAAGTTACTAAAAAGAAAGTAGCTTTTTTATTGTGCTTTTTTAAAAGGTCTAAAATTTTGGGAGTATTAATTTCATGGGGACCATCATCATAAGTTAGAACATATTGAGAACTATTAAAGATACTTTCCGTCGTATAAGCTTTATAGTCACTCTGGCCTGGTGTGTAATTTTTCTCGTCAGGGAGATACTCCCAGTCATAAGAGATGGCGTTAATAGTTAAAAGGCTGGCTAGAAACAAAATATGACTTTTCATGAACTTATTTCTATATAAAATATTGCATTACGTCAAGTAAGTAGATGTTAGGCTAATCTAGCTAGTGAAATATGGCCTAACACCTTTAAATTATTTACTATTTAGAGACTTAATTTAAAGGATTAAATTCACATATCTTCAGGGAGGAGAATAATGAAATTATTAATTACTCTGCTTTTGATTTTATCTTTTGGGGCACAAGCTGCTTCTAAAGAAGATATCAAAAAAGCATTCGACAAAAGATTTAGAATTGTAAAAGACAAGCAAACGGGAAAGACTCTTGGAATAAGAGCTAAACTGATTACAAGTGCTTTTTCAATTAGACCGATCATTCAACAATATTTTAATGATTTAAAATCTGAAAAAGATAGATTTGAATATCATTCACAAGCTCAATACAAAGAAATTAATGATCTTATTGATGAGCTTGAGCCACAT
>CAYGTU010000235.1:0-4048 GCA_964352945.1 uncultured Bacteriovoracaceae bacterium | reverse complement strand
ATACTACAGCAAAGAAAAAAGTAACAAAGAAAGCTAGCTCAGCAAAAAATATTTTCAAGAAAAAATCTACTTCAGCTAAAGGTAAAATTAAAGCAGCCTCTAGAAAAGCAGCTAAATCTGAAAAAACGACCGTTGCTATGGCGGAGCAGCCTATAAAAAGAAAAACGAGTAAAAAAACTGGTAGAAATTAATTAATATGGCCCTTCGGGGCCTTTTTTGCTTAAACTCTATAACTCACATAAATAATTTCCATTTACAATTAAAATATCAAGATAATCCTCAATATTCCGTTAAGTATATATAATTAATAAGGAATTAACATGACCGCAACTACTAGAAAGAAAAGCATTTTAATATGTGACGATGAGCCTGAGTTTATTGAAATTATTAAAAATATACTTAATGAAAAGTATAATATTGTCACTGCTTGTAATGGTCAAGAAGGGTTATTTAAAGCTCAGAATCAAATTTTTGATTTAGTTATAACTGATGTTCATATGCCCAAAGTTAATGGTTTACAATTTATTAGAGACTTAAAAAAATCCTATTCTCCAGTCACTATTATCATGTCTGAAAGTGCTGAAGAGGTTAAACCAGCCATTGAAAAACTTAAAGGTGTTCATTTCATGGCTAAGCCCTTTGAAGAAAAAGATCTCTTATTTTTAGTTGATAAAGCCTTAAGTAAAACCGACTCAACAAAAGATACTTCTTCTCAAGATCAGGTGACCTGTGCCGCCCAAGAATGGCTTATAAAAGAAGGTGATTTCGATGATAATATTTATTGGGTTATTCAAGGAAAATTTGAAGTAATTATTAAAAATGAAAAAGACGAAGAAGTTGTACTAGGTCAAATAGCTAAAGATGAGTTTATTGGGGAAATGGGTGCTATTGAGCAAAAACCTAGGAGTGCTTCAATTAAGGCCATTGAGGATTCTATCGTTATTAAAATTACAAATGAAAAATTCTTAAATGTTTTTGAAAAACAACCGGTTTGGCTTCAAAAATTGATTAAAGCTCTTTCGGCCAGATTAAGAAATTCCAATGAATTCAGAAAGCATCACAAATAAGAAATAATTACAGATTATTTTGATTTACTGAGTTAATAAGGCTATAAGTCCTCAAAACAATCGGAGGACATATGAAAATAGCATTATTAATGGCACTTATTTCAACTTCAACATTTGCAGGTACTTGCAAGGTTAAAGCTCAATTATGGGTAGCCGCTCCAGTAGTGATCCTAGAAAAATATAAAGTTGAATTAAATGAAAGCAACCTAACTGAATGTGTAGAAGCAGCTCAAAAAGCTCTTAATTATTCTGAGAAAGTTTCAGTTCCTGTTTGCGGAAATGACTACTCTTGTGGTGATTTGGTTATGAACACCAAAGTAAAAAAAGCTAAGTTCAAGTTTACTGAAAACGGATATACCTTAAAAGGTTCTGTAAAAAAGAATAAAAAATAATATTTAGGGGTTTAGGCCCCTTTTTTCTTTCTTCATTGGCCTTTAGCCTAGCCTGTACTTATACTATTAATAATATGTAACAAATTAGAGATTACTTTCACTTATATTTAAATAGGAAGTGCAATGAACAAAATTATTAAATTCTCAATTATTACTCTTACCATCGGCTTAGTTGTATATTTTAAAAAATCCGGTTTAGCGGATTTTTTAACTCTAGAATATTTAAAAACTAATAAAGAGATCTTAATAAGTTATTATCAAAGTAACCCCTTACAAACTTTAAGTATCTATTTTCTAATTTATATATTAACGACAGCACTCTCTCTTCCAGGTGCAACAATCCTAACTTTAGCTGGTGGTGCTCTTTTTGGATTTACAACCGGTCTAGTCACTATTTCTTTTGCCTCAACTCTTGGAGCTACTTTAGCTTTCTTGAGTTCTAGATTTATTTTTAGAGATATTGTTGAAAAAAAATGGGGCCATAAATTAAAAACTTTAAATGAAGGAATTCAAAAAGATGGGGCTTTCTATCTCTTTACTTTAAGATTAGTTCCAATTTTCCCTTTCTTTCTTATTAATCTTTCAATGGGGCTCACTAAAATAAATATATTAACTTTTTATTTTGTTTCACAAATAGGTATGCTTGCGGGCACAATGGTTTATGTTAATGCTGGAGTTCAACTTTCATCTATAAATTCTTTAGCAGATATTGCTTCACCATCTATATTACTATCATTCGCTCTACTTGGTGTTTTCCCATTGATTGCTAAAAAAATAATTGAGCACTTTAAGTCATTAAAGGTTTATAAAAATTTTAAAAAACCTCAATCATTTGATTACAATATGGTTGCTATCGGTGGCGGCGCTGCTGGATTAGTTACTTCCTATATAGGTGCAGCTGTTAAAGCTAAAGTTGCACTTATAGAAAAGCACAAAATGGGGGGAGATTGTCTCAACACTGGATGTGTACCTTCTAAAGCACTCATAAAATCTGCCAAAATGGCCAATTTTGCAAAAGATGCAAAGAAATACGGTTTTGATCAAGTTGAAATTCAATTTAATTTCGCCAAAATTATGGAAAGAGTTCAGGATGTAATTAAAGAAATTGAACCTCATGATTCTATTGAACGTTATGAAAAGCTAGGGGTCGATTGCATTACGGGTTCTGCAAAAATTATTAGTCCATGGGAAATTGAAGTAAATGGAAAAATAATAACTACAAAAAACATCACTATCGCAACGGGAGCAGGTCCCTTTGTTCCTCCCATTAAAGGAATACAAAATGTTAAATTCTTGACCAGTGAAAATCTATGGGATTTAAAAGAATTACCAGAAGAACTTATCATTTTAGGTGCAGGTCCAATTGGCCTAGAAATGGCCCAATCTTTTAATCGTTTTGGATCTAAAGTTACAGTTATTGAAATGGGAAAACAAATTATGTCTAAGGAAGATGCAGACGTTGCTAATCTTGTTTATAGAAAACTTCTTGATGAAGGTGTTAATATACTCCTTGAACATAAAGCTGTTGAATTTGAAGGCAGTAATACACTTATTTGTCATACAACCTCTGGAGAAACTGTTAAAGTTAACTTCGAAAAAATCTTAGTTGCAATTGGACGAAAGGCCAATACATCTGGATTTGGTCTTGAAGATATCGGTGTTGAATTAAATCCAAATGGGACTATATCAACAAATGAATATCTTCAATCAAACTTCCCTAATATATTTGCTTGCGGTGATGTTGCTGGTCCTTATCAACTTACTCACATGGCAGCTCACCAAGCATGGTACTGTGCCGTTAATGGATTATTCGGTTCATTTAAAAAGTTTAAAGTTGATTACTCTGCTGTTCCTTGGACAACTTATACCGATCCTGAAGTTGCAACAGTTGGAAAAAACGAAAAAGAATTAGCACATGCAGGAATTGATTATGACTTAACTACCTATGGAATTGATGATCTCGATCGTGCCATAACTGAAAGCGAACAGTACGGGCTAGTAAAAGTTTTAACTCAAAAAGGGTCTGATAAAATCCTAGGCGCAACTATTGTCGGTATGAATGCTGGTGAATTATTGATTGAGTTTGTTTCTGCAATGAAAAATGGATTTGGACTTAATGCCATTTTAGGTACGATTCACAGTTACCCTACTATGGGTGAAGCTAATAAATATGCAGCTGGAAATTGGAAAAAAGCTAGAACTCCAGAAAAGTTATTAAAAATAATTAGCAAATATCACCAATGGAGAAGAGGATGAAATTATTAATACTTATTTTATTATCATTTAACTCTTATTCATTCGATCATACACATCAAAAATGGCAAAAAACATTAGACGATCATCTCAAAAGAAATGAAAAACAAACTTTTTTTAATTATGGCCAATTGAAAAAAGATAATACGAATTTTGAAGAATACTTAAAATCTTTAAGTTCTGTAAAGTTAGAGGAATATAAAAAATTTAATGATAATCAAAAATTAGCTTTTCTCATCAATGCTTACAATGCCTTTACGGTAAAACTTATCATAAAAAACTACCCGGGAAAATCAATCAAAGATATAGGTAGTATTTGTACGAATTGATGTAAAA
>CAYGTU010000234.1:0-4051 GCA_964352945.1 uncultured Bacteriovoracaceae bacterium | reverse complement strand
CATTTCACCTTTAGATTCAAGGTAACGCTTTAAAGTTTTTTCAACTTCATCGGCTGGTAATTCATCAGATTCTTTTTTAAACGAATATTTTGTATAATCAGCTAATTTGATTTCTGGAATGAATTCAACAGTAGCCTTAAAACTTATATTACTATTCTCATGTTTAGTTTCTGCAAATTGTGGAAAACCAACTGCTCTCACACCTTCTGTTTGAATTGCATTATAAAATTCTTTTGAAACAAATTGATATAAAGCATCGTTTTCAACTTGTGGACCATATACTTGTTTAATCATAGCAAGTGGTGCTTTACCTTTTCTAAAACCTTTAAGGTTAGTAGTTAATTGCTTTTTCTTTAAAGCATTTTCGATCTGCGCTGAAAGATCTACTGATTCGAAATTAAAAATAAATTTTTTAGTACACCCATTAATTGGTTCAATTGTGTAAGACATGTCTTGGTCCTTTTTTAATTATTCGGCGCGTTGGCCTATATAAAATATACGGCTGAATTTAGCTACATAGGGTTAAATTGTCAATCAGAGCTATTTATAGGTAGCTAATTATAGGTAACAGAATGTAGAAAAAGTCCATTTGGAGGGGCTACAGCGCCTAGTTTACCGGTTGCCTGGCCCTTAAGAGAATTGGTGAATTCTTCTAAGGTGACTTTTCCTTTACCGACATTCCAAATTGTTCCCATTATAAGTCTAACCATTTGCTTTAAAAAACCCGAACCAACTATTCTTAAATAATAATGATCAGGGAAAATATCTTCAACACCAGGAACATGAATAATCTCACATTCAAAAATTGTCCTAACTGTCGTTTTAGAATCTGAACCAAGCGTGTAATAGAAACTAAAATCTTTATCACCGATCATTAACTTGCAGGCTTCATTCATTTTTTCAAAATCAAGCTCATAAGATATATTAACAAAATAATCTATTGAATGAGGATTTGGCTCTCTCGTATTAGTAAAGCGATAACGATATTCTTTTTTCTTAGACTGGCTTATAGGATTAAAGTCTTTTTCACATTCTTGCGCATCTTTAATTCTAATATCTTCAGGTAAGTTTGCATTTATTGCGAGCTTCAAAGATTCTGGATTTATATAAATGGGGATAACAATTCGAGCCACCTGAGCAATTGCATGAACGCCAGTATCTGTTCTTCCTGAAGCTAGAATTTTAACTTCAGAACTTTTGCAAATAATCTTTAGTGCCGTGACAATTTTACCTTGAATTGTTTCTGTGGTGTTAGGCTGAATTTGCCATCCAAAATAATTGGTACCTTTATAACTAATTACCGCTTTATAGTGGTACATCTTTACTCTTCTTCACTTTCCCACTGGAAAACTTCAACCGTTTTCCTATTGATAATTGCATGAATTATCGAAACAAATACGTAGATAGTTATTATCGTTAAAAGCATTAATTTTTCATATAAAAAGATTGATGCCAGGATTGAAAAAATTAAAAACAAAACCTTTCTCTTATTATTTTTTAACCATGGTGACGATTTAAAAGATGGAAATGGAACACTTGAGATCATCAGGATTGCATAAAAAATAGTATAAGGAATTGTAATGTATTTATTATCTAAAAAAGGCATATCGATAGCGAGGAGTGTATAACCAATCATAGCGACAGCTCCACCTGGTATTGGTAATCCTTGAAAATTATTTGGATCTACAACATCAATATTTGCATTAAAACGAGCTAATCTTAAAGCTCCACAAAGAGTAAATAGAAAAGCGCAAACCATCCCAACTCTTCCTAATTCCGAAAAAAATCTGAAATAAAAAACTAAGCCTGGAGCAATTCCAAAACTTACAAGATCACTTAAAGAATCAAATTGCTCACCAAAAGCTGATTGAGTACCAGTCAATCTAGCAACTCTTCCATCTACAGCATCAAAAACTGAACCCAATGCAATTGCTAAACAAGCAAAATAGAAATTTCCTTCAGAAGCAAGTAAAATTGCAATAAATCCACAGCCCATATTTAATGCCGTAAAAATATTTGGCAAAAAAAATGCTAATCTTTTTTGATCACTCATCATTATTCCTTAATAGTGGCCAATACAGTATCACCTGCATTTACTCTTTCACCCGTTGATACCATGAAATCACTTTCACCTTCAACAACTAATTCAACTACACCTCCAAAGGGTAAGTAGCCTAAACAAGAGCAAGCCTTTCCAATATCTCCGGAGTTTACCCAAAAATTACCTTTTAGTCCAAAAAGGCTAGGTATTGCTTGAAGCATAACCTTTTGATTACTGGTATTTTTCAATAAAATACTATTGGTCGTTTTGTTTTTATCCAAATTTTCATAAAAACCTTCTACAACTGAACTAAAGGGAAAATAGACCCCCCACTCATCAAAAGGGTTAATTTTTATTCTTATTCTCTTTGATCCTTCAGAAAAACCATCAAGAGTACTATTTGTATCAATACTTAAAATCTTGCCGTTTACTGGTGAAACAAGAAAGTTGCTTGCTTCTCTAATCCTATCTTTATAGTTTATTTTTTTTCTTCTATATAAAGTAAAATAAACACTAAGGTACAAAAACCAAGTTAAGATGATATTAAAAGAGAAAAAGTAAAAGATGATAAATGTTACGGCTACAAAAAAAAATATTGTATCTTTAAATATAAAAAATCTTGAAAACATCATTTATTGCTAACCTTAAATTCTTGATTCTCTGGTCTAAAATAATATAACTCATTTTCACTTTTTATTTCAGAGAATAACTGAGGATTCTTTCTAACTAAATCTTTGGTTGATTCAATATTATGTTCTTCCATAAGTTTTTCAGAGTTTGAAAAAACTTTCTTTTTGGAAATATATAAATCTAGTTTAGAGTCAGGAATAAGCGACTTTGAATTATTTTTTGATTCATAAACAAAATATTCATTTTTAAAAGCATTTGTTATCCATAAATAATCACTTATTCCACAGAGTTTTGGAATTTCAAAATGATAGAAACTTTTTTTATTAATATTTTCTAAAGCTAAAATATCAGCAAAACCCTTAGCTAATCTCATTCCAGTATAAGAACCTGGGCCTGAACAATAAATGACCTCTTTAATATTGGTAATATCTAATTTATTTTGATTTAAATTTTCAGCTATTATTGAATGTAAAACCATTGAAGCTTTAACATCTAACAATGATTGAAAAGAAGCCCAGGTATAATCTTCAGTTAAAAAACCAATTGAAAGACCGTCACTAGAATCTAAAACTATTTTCAAAGCAGCCTACTAATATCATTAAATAATGCTATAAAAATTAAAGCAAAAAGCATCCATACTCCAAATTGTTGAGCAATTTGAAGTTTTCTTTTAGATAATGGTCCTCTATTTAAAAACTCTAATATCAAAAATAAAATGTGCCCACCATCTAATACAGGTATAGGAAGCAAATTAATTAAACCTAGATTAATAGATATCATCGCCATAAGCTTGAAAAAATATGAAAGTGAAATGTTAAATGAATCTGTAGCGGCTTTACCAATAGCAATTGGACCACCAATATTATCCATTGAAACTTCTCTCATAAAAAGTTTTTTATACCCAAGGGCTACTTTTTCAATTTCATGCCACGTTTTTGGGAATGATATCATGATACTTTCAAAAACCCCTTTAGGTTCACTATCAACAAGTAACGGCATCATCTTAGCATTGCTGTAAACTCCGATCGTAAATATCTTCTTACCTTGAATATCTTTTCCTATTGGTGTTAATGATTTTTTAATCGTCTCGCCATTTCTCAATAAAGTAACATCAATTGCTTTTTCGCTACCATTATCTTGAATAAGCTCTCTTAACTTAAGAAATGAATTAACTTTCTGACTTCCTATCTGAATAATAATATCATCTTTTTTTATTCCAGCTTTATCTGCCGCTGATTCCATTACTATATTTTCAACCTGCATATCTGGAAAATAGTATTCTGATTTTTCTAGAGAACCTTTTAATGCAATTGTATTGGTATAATCTATTTACGATGAATCAAAATTGCTTAAATATAATTTTTTAACTGGTTAATAGGA
>CAYGTU010000233.1:0-4085 GCA_964352945.1 uncultured Bacteriovoracaceae bacterium | reverse complement strand
GTTTTAAGATATGAAATAAAAAATATTTCACCTTCTGATCACATTGTTTCTACTTTGGAAAAGCAAATGGAAGCTGAACGTGGAAAAAGAGCTGATATTACTTTAGCGACGGCAAAAAAAGAAAGTCAGATTTTACTCTCAGAAGGTGAACGACAAGAATCAATTAATATATCTGAAGGTGAAAAACAAAAAAGAATAAATTATGCAAAAGGAAGAGCAGCTGAAATTGATTTACTCGCAAGTGCTACTTCTCAAGGAGCTGCAATGGTTGCATCTGCAATTAATAAACCAGGTGGGGATAGAGCAGTTAAAATGCAGTTAGTTGAGCAATATATTGGAGAATTGAGTAAAATTTATAAAAACTCTAAGGTAACTGTTCTTCCAGAAGGAATGGCCAATATTAAGGCTTTTTTCCAAGGAACTGAAAAATTAATTAATCCATTAAAATCTGATGTAAAGGAGTTAAAATGAACTCATTAAATAGCTTTGATTCTCTAGCCTTTTTATTTTGGGGCCTAGTATTTATTATAGTAGTTTATAATTTTATTATTTCTATAAAACTTGTTCCCACAAAGAAATCTTATATTGTGGAAAGACTTGGTAATTATCATAAAACTTTAGATGCTGGTTTTCATGCACTAATTCCATTTGTAGATAAGGTAACTTATATTCAAGATTTAAAAGAGAGAACAGTAGATGTTCCACCACAAGATTGTTTTACTAAAGATGAGGTTAAGGTAATTGTAGATGGTGTTATTTACATGTCTGTTGTTAATCCTACTAAAGCAAGTTATGGGGTAACTAATTATTCTTTCGCTGCGATTGAACTTGCTCAAACTACAACGAGATCCGTAATTGGTACACTTGATCTAGATAGAACTTTTGAAGAAAGAGATGTTATTAGCTCAAAAGTAGTTGAAGTATTAAATGCTGCTGGTGAGTCTTGGGGAGTAAGAGTACTTCGTTATGAAATTAAAAATATTACTCCTCCCCATAGTGTTCAAAAGGCCATGGAAAAACAAGTTAGTGCTGAAAGAGAGAGAAGAGCAATCCTTGCGACAAGTGAAGGGGATAAGCAGTCCCGTATTAATAGATCTGAAGGAAAGAAAATGGAAATGATAAATCTTTCTGAAGGACAAATGCAGAGAAAAATTAATGAAGCTGAGGGTAGATCAGAAGAGATTTTAACTGTAGCAAAAGCAACAGCAGAATCAATTGAGAAAATTGGAGCAGTTTTAATGACTCCAGGTGGAGAGTCTGCCTTTAAGCTTAAGCTTCAAGAAAAATATCTTGATAATATGGAAAGCCTAGCTGATGGAAGTGTTGAGATTGTTATACCAGGTTCAATTAATCAATATGATAGTTGGTTAGAGAATTTAGGGCTGTAGAGAATTATTCTATTTTAAAGATTCTAATAACTCTTTAGCTTTTTGTTTTAACTTGGGATCAATATTTCGCCAATCTTGATTATTTATTGCACCAATTATTGCGGTAAAACAATTAAGATTGGCCATCATAGGGCTATGAAGAACAAGATCAATACAAGATTGCTCCCAGCCTCTTTTCTTAAGTTCTTCAAGTGTTTCGATTCCTATTTCTCTTAACTTTTGTCCTGTAACTGGGCCGAGGTTTTTTGATTTTTCGATGGGAGTTAATATTGTTTTCATAAATTTATTTGATTATTTAACCAATTGATAGCTGAATCAATAGCAGCTTTTTCATTTAATAAAGATTTTTTATTTTGGAGTTTGAAATTATGATCCCCATAAAGAGTGTGGATTGTAATATTATCTTTTTTTAATTCTTTCATAGAATAATGGATTTGATTAACATCACAATAGGGATCATCTTTTGAAATTAAAATATGAATATTTTTAGATGTTTTTAAGACAGGTTCATATGTTTTAAAAAAGGTATTTTTTTTATCACAGTTAGGAGTTAATAGTAGAACTGATTGAGCTTCTTTATAACCTCCTAGCATTGCAACACGACTTCCAAAACTTTTAGCAACAAGAGTTATATTTAAAGAGTCGATATATGGTTCTTTTTTATAGTACGAAATAATGTTTATTAAGTCCTCAGATTCTTTTTTTAGATCAGTGGAAGCATCTTTTTTATTTGTAATAAAGCTCCAATTAAAACTAACGACATGAAAACCAAGTTTAGAAGCTCGCTCAGCAATATTTTCAAAAATTTCACCAGTCATAGTATATTTTTTTGCCGGAGCAATGACTAATAGCGGAGCCGCTCTTCCACTTAAAATTGATGAGGTGTTAATAACCTCATATTTTATATTTTTTATTTTAATTATTTCAACTTTTGATTTTGCTAAAACTGAAAAGGTAATTAAATATATTAAAAAAGCAAAAATATTTTTCATTTTGTTTCCTTTTCGAGATAAGATTTAAAATCAGCTTCATTTTTTAATATTTTGTTAGGCTTTACTATAAAAAATGTCAATCTTCCTAAAATTCTAACTACTAGAGACGGAGCATAAATAATATACTGATTAATATAAGGAAGAAGTTTAATTTTATTTAAAAGCAACAGGTTGAGAGGATTTGGGAATAAGACATTTTTAGTATTAACTAAATATGTCCAATCTTTCTTCAATTCATTTCCAAATCGCTCTGCTTCAAGTAGATCTAGTTTAATGAGAGATGGATTAATGATTCCATGAGGTTCAACAATAAAAAGAGAATCCTCTTTGCTCTGATATATTATTAATCGAGAAAATCTTTTTTTTATTTCAAATGTTTTAACTAACATAATTGTATGTTTACAATGAAATTGTTCACTTGTCTGTATTAGTTTTCAGTATTTATATTTATTAAAAACTTTGAAACTTCATTTCTTGATTTTAATCGGTAAAATTGTAGATGAGAATTTTGTGGATCATTGATTGCAGTTTCATATCTTTGCTTCATTCGTGGGTATGTTTGAACTAGCCACTTAAGTATAGAATCTTTAGAGAATAACCTTATTATTGATTCTCTGTTATTTGTATTTGGCCATAATTCTTCTCGAGTAATAGATCTTTTAATAGCCCTAGTAAAGTTTTGATAAAAAACAACCCAGAATGGATAATCTATCCAAATAACGGTATCTGCCATAGGCCATGTGATTTTCATTGTACGACTGTAGTTCCCGTCTAGAACCCATTGATTATTCTCTTTTATAACATTTTCAATTTTCGGGAAAAATTCTTCGTCAGTAGATGATTGCCAATTAGGTTTCCAAAATAATAGATCGAGTTGAATATAAGGATAGTTTAGTTTGGCAGATAGCTTTTTACAAAGAGTAGATTTACCTGAACCTGTTGCGCCAACCACTATAATTTTATTCATCCTGTGATTATACAAGGCTCAAGGCTTATTGATCAATCGTTGGGTTATTTTAAGTATCAGTGAATGAATATACGCCTAGATACATTATTTTTAGTTATTTATGTGGGCTAATATATTGTAATTACAGGTTATCTGAGTTCTCTACTCAGGTTTGGACTGGATGTTCCGACAAGTAACTACCTAAATTTGTTTAGTTTTAAATTTAGAAGGAATTATTAGAAAAGTGATATGAGAAAAAAGAAAAGAGATAACAAAGACGATGGACAGGTTTGGAGTTCTTACTCAGACATGTTTACTACTATTGCCATCGTTTTTTTAACATTATTTGTTTTTGCAATGATTAAGGTTGGTGTGTCCACCATGGAAAGAATTGCGGATAAAAAGGCTCATGAAAAAGAGCTGGATGGATATGTTCCTAAAAAGATTAAAAACCAAAACGATAAAAGAATTCAAGAAGTAGAAGATTCTATTGAAGCAGTTTCAGAATATAAAAATGTTATCGATCAAAAAATGAAAGATCTAAGTAAAATGGTAACAAAGTTAGAAGACAATAAAGAGGTGATGAAAGATATAATTAATCATCAACAAAGAAAAGAAGCTGTGCTTGAGCAAATTCGTGAAAAACTAAAAAAAGAAAAAACTAAGCTCGCAATGGAAAGTTCTCGGAATGAGCAATTGGAAAAAAATCTCCAATCTAAAGAAGAGAATATAAAGCAAAGCCAAGAAGAAATAAAAAAG